>JAJXTF010000154.1 GCA_021784125.1 Pseudomonadota bacterium
CAGCAGGATGGCGACGATCATCGGGTTCCCGAGCATCCGGCCGAGCGTCTTGGCGAGCGCCCGCTGCCAGGTGTCCCCGTGCACACCGCCGCTCTCCGCCAAGGCGAGCGAGAGCGGGATCATCAGCAGGTTCTCGATCGACATGCACATTGCCAGCGCGATCGCCGCCGGCGGGCCCAGCCATTGCTGCACGATCGGATAGGCGACGAATCCGCTGTTCGACACGGTCATGCCCATGCCGACCAGCGCGCTGAACGACGCATCCCTCCCGCGCGCATATCGCGCGAAGCCGAACGCTGCAAGCAGGACGGCCAGCGACGCGGTCGCGTAGGCGAACAGGTAACCGGGATCGAAGATCTCGCCGACCGGGTGCTGCGACAGCGTCTTGAACAGCAGCGCCGGGACGGCGAAATTGACGACGAACTTGCCCAGTGCCCGCAATTCGGGCCGCGAGAACACGCCCACCCGCCCACCCACGAACCCCAAGGCGATCAGCAGGTAGATCGGACCGGTGATGACCAGTATGTCGAGCATCCGATGCCGCAGTGACATCCGGCTGCGGCCGGACGGTTGACGAAGGGCCGATGCTACGTCATTCCTGCCGCTCGAGAAACGTTCCCAGCCATGCGAGCACCCGCTCGCGGGCAGGACGCCGCGTCCATTCCTCGTAGTCGATTTTCAGGCTGGCCGCGGCATCCCGCGCGAAGTCCGCGAGCAGGCGCGCGGCAAGCGGCGGATCCATCACCGCCATGTTGACCTCGTCGTTGAGCGCGAACGAGCGGCTGTCGAAATTGGTGGAGCCGACCACCGCCCAGGTGCCGTCGACGACCAGGATCTTGGCGTGGATCATCGACGGCTGGTATTCGTGGATCCCGACCCCGGCACGCAACAGGTCGCCATAGCGGCGCCGGCTCGCGCGCCGCGCCGTCGGATGGTTGTTGGCGGCGCCCGGCGTGATCACCCGGACCCGGACACCTCGCCCGGCGGCGCGGATCAGCTCGCGGCGCACGCTCGCGTCCGGCACGAAGTACGGCGAATTGATGTCGATCGAACTGCGCGCCGAGGCGAGCAACACCTGGAACAGCACGCGCGCACGCGACGATCGCGCCGGCGACGGCACGCTGATGACGGTCAGTGCTGGCGCGCCTGCGTCCACCGCAGGGGCCGGGGGAAACGTGTCGGGACCCGTCAGGATTTCGCCCGTGGCTTCGAGCCAGTTCTCGATGAAGCAGGTCTGCAGCCCGGCGACGACGCTCCCGGTCACGCGCAGCATGGTGTCGCGCCACGCCGCCTCCCCCGCCTGCCCGCCGTCCCAGTGCGCGCTGATGCCCGCACCGCCGACGAAGCCGACCGTCCCGTCGATGACGATGACCTCGCGGTGGCTGCGATTGTTGAACCGCTTGAGGGTGTACCAGCGGATCGGCTGATACCAGACGACCTCGCCGCCGGCGGCACGCAGGCCCGCGAAGTACGCGTCAGGCGTCGGCATGCTTCCGATCGCATCGACGATGACCCGGACCTTCACGCCCTGGCGGGCACGCGCGGTCAACGCGGCGAGAAAGCGATCGGCGATTGCGCTCGGATGGAAGATGAAGGCCTCGACGTGCACGCTGGCGCGCGCGGCATCGATCGCCGCCAGTTCCGCCGCGTAGAAGTGGCGGCCGTTGGTCAGGACCTCGCTCGATGCCGCGCGGTGCACGCCTGAATTGGCGACTTCACCCAGCAGCCGGACGAACTCCGGGGAATCGAGAGGCAGATCCGGCGGCGACACCCGATAGTCGAGTCCCGGCTCGAACAGCACGAGCAGGGCGAGCGCGCACAGCAGGAGGATTGCAGCGGTCTCGAGGATTTCCAAGATCAGAAACTGTCTGCAGGGACCGGGGCCATCGTCGCGGCGGCCCGGCGCCGCACGGGTTCAGGGCGTCGTCGCGAAGACCCGCAACAGCCGCCGCTCCGGGATCAGTTCGACCCGCGCACCCGACGCCAGCACCGACGTGATGTCGCAATCGAATCCGGCGAGCATCGTCAGGTCGGCGAGCGCGGTGCCCTGCGCAATGATCGGGTTCACCGAATTGAAGACGAGTGCAAGCGGGGTCACGCCGCGGGCCTTCATCTCGTGCAGCATCCATGCGGAAGCCACGCCGCCCTTGGCGGTGTCGAGCACCAGGATGCGGTCGCGGTACGACTGGCCCGCGAGCTTGTGTGCAGGCCGGGAAAACACGCCCTGGATGCGATCGAGGTCGTAGCGCGCGGAAAAGCCGTCCTTCGCGACCAGCGCGAACCCTTCCACCCGCGACCCCATCGCGTGTGCGGCGATGAATTCCTTCCCGCTCATCGGGCCACCCTCTCGCTTGCGGCTGGCGCGGCGGCGCTCATCGCAGCCTCCCCGTGCACCCGGCTTCGACGCACTCCTCCATCGACGCGAGCATCGGCCGGTAGCCATAGCCGCCCAGGATGTTGACCATCTTGGCGCTGTTGGTCACCAGGTTCTTCCAGCCGTTGGCCTGCGCGATCTCCCGCGCATACGACTGGTAGAAGCACATGCCGGCGAGCACGGTGCCGCCTGCGTCCTCGATGCGCGCGGTGAGGCCTATGCGATCCGCATCGGGCTTGATCTGCGGGCTGGTCACGGCGAGCACGGGCACGGTGAAATGCCGCCCGTCGCACAGGTCGGCGAGCGCGGCGAGCTCGATCAGCGAGAGCTGCGGTCCGGAGAACACGACGACGTCGACCTTGTCGTCGCCGCGATACGACGCCTGCAGCGCCATCGCGTCGGCGCGCCCGACGCGGACCTCCGGAATGCCCGGGCTCGCGACGTCCTGCAGGCGCGCCGCCTCCGGCGTCACCCCGAGCATGTGGAACAGCGCGATCGAGCCGAAGCTCGCCATCGACGCGCCGAAGTGCTTGAGCTCGTCCGAGCCCGGCGCGCGATCGATGCCCTCGATGACCGGGACCGCCCAGTAGTTGCCCGCAAGCCGGCCGACCACACCGCCCAATGCGCCCCATTCGTTCAGCGTCGCCGGCGTCCAGTCGGTCGTCACCTTGAGCGTCGCCTGCCTCTGGCCATCGAGGTGATAGCCGTAGCGCGGCGTGCGACCGGTGAGCCCCGCGGCGAGGGCTGAAGGCCCGCCTTCGAAATTGGAGCGCGCCCCGCCGACCGAATTGGTGTAGATGACCACACCGGTGTCCCCGAAGGCGACGTGCTCGCCGCGGGTGGCCGCGAGCACCGTCTGGTAGTTGATGCAGGTGTCGGTCATCATCACGCCGAGCTTGACGAAGGCATCGATCGCGCGCTGCTCGAGGTCCAGCATCCAGACCGCCTGCTTGAGCAGCGCAGCCTTGGAGAAATCGGTGCCGCGCGGATCGGTGATCGTCGGGATGCGGACGCGACGCTCGGCAACCGGATGGCCGGCGAGCATCTCGAGCCAGGCGACGCCCGCTTCGCCCAGGCTCTCGGTGTCGGCCATGATGTGCGCCTGCGTGACCGGCACGAAATCCTCGGCGCCGAAGAAATCGCCTACCTTGATCTGGTGCTGCAGCGCGATCCGCCGCACCGGCCCCATTTCGCCGGCGAGCATCGCCTGCTCGTGATCTCCAAGGCGCATGTCAGTCGACCGATGCGCCCGACTCGCGCACCGCCTTGCCCCATTTCACGAGCTCTTGCTGCTGGAACGTCGCGAATTCGGCGCGCGTGTCGCCGCTCACGGTGACGCCCTGCGGCACCAGCAGTGCGCGGAATCCCTCCGTGCGAACGACCGCGTTGATCGCCGCGTTGAGCTCGTTCGCGATTGCCGGCGGAAGCTGGGCCGGGGCGAATACCCCCCACCACGCCGTCGCCTCGAAGTCCTTGAGACCGGACTCGGCGAACGTAGGCACGTCCGGTGCCGCCGGGGAGCGCGCCTTGCTGCTGACGGCGAGCAACTTGAGCCTGCCCGCCCGTACCTGCGGCAGCACCGACTGCAACGGATCGAACATGAGCTGGATCTGACCGCCGAGGAGATCCGAGATCGCGGGGGCACTGCCCTTGTACGGAACGTGCCTGATGTCGGCGCCGGTGGCAGCGCGGAACATCTCGCCGGTCAGGTGCCCCGGCGTGCCATTGCCGGCCGTTCCGAAATTCAGCGTTCCCGGCCTGGCCTTGGCAAGCGCGATCAGATCTGCAACCGAGCTCACCGCAACCGACGGATTGACGACCAGCGCCACCGGCGCCGCGGCGACCAGCGAGATCGGGGTGAAATCCTTGACCGGATCGTAGCCGAGCTTCTTGTAGAGCGTCGCGTTGATCGCCTGCGTCCCGACCGTCGCCATCAGCAGCGTATAGCCGTCCGCAGGCGCCTTCGCCACCACCTCGGCTCCGATGGCGCCTCCCGCGCCGCCGCGATTGTCGACGATGACCTGCTGCCCCAGGCGCTTGCCCAGGAACTCCGCGAGGGGCCGCGCGACCATGTCCGTCGGCCCGCCTGGCGGGAACGGCACGACCAGCCGGATCGGCTTGTCGGGATAGCCGGCTGCCGATGCTCCTGGAATGCACAGCGCCGCGGCAAGCAGCAGCAATGAAGATCGCAAGACGCTTCCGAGTTCCAACCGCCCGCAGTGCTTCATGGATGATCTCCGTCAGGAATGAATCGCGATGCGAACCGGCACCCGTGGCGAAATGCTTGCGCGCGAACGATCGGGAGCAGGGAGAAAACCGGGCAACTCGTTTGTTACCGTAACATGGGGCGCGCTCCGGTAGCAATCACAGGACACCGCACAATCGAAACGCCACATTTCGCTAACCGAAACCGCCCTTGCCGCTCGCCGCAGTGCTGCTTGCGCTCGTCGCCTGCATGCCGCTCGCGCGGGCGGCAGCCGGGCCGACCAGGACAGCAGGGGCGTGGGCGTCGCGATGCGCGCAGGCGCGCAGAAACCCGACATTTCGACGCCGGAGGCGTTCAGGAAATCGATGCTCGCGGCGAAGTCGCTGATGTACGCCGCCCCCCCCTTCAGGGGCAGAGCGGCATCCATACGGCAAAGGTCTTCGCGCTGCTCGGCATCGCCGAGCCGCTGAAGCCCAGAACCGTGCTGCTGCCCGGCGCCCCCCAAGAGCCTGAAGCGGGTGGCCGCAGGCGAGTTCGGTATCGGACTCGGCCAGATCAGCGAGATCCTGGCGGCCAAAGGCGTGACTCTGGTGGGCTCGTTTCCGTCTGCGCTGCAGCAGTCGCTCACCTTCTTCGCGGGAATCTCGCCGAAGGCGGATGCGGCGGCGCGGCGGGATTCGACATCCCGCATCAGCGGCCGTGAGGATCCCGGAGGTCGATCGGGGTGGCCGGCGCCGCCGGAGCGCGGTCCGGTCAGCGACCTCTCACGTGACGGGGGCCCCCGAGGGGCACCCCGACGACGGAGCCCTACAGCACGGATTTCGGCGGCGTGGGATGAATGTACGCCCAACCCTGCGCTTCGCGCAGCGTGATCTCGCCCATTCCGGAAGGCACGATGCTGACGAAGGAATACAGATTATTGCGGTCGACGTTCAGCTCGTGCAGCGTGTTCGAGCATTGCGCGAGGATGACGCCTTCCTTCTGCAGTTCCTTCAGTTTCTCCTCGAAGCCGTTGTTCTTCACATAGACCGCAAAGCCTTTGCTGTTCGCGATCAGCTCGACCTGGACCTTGCCCTTGAGGCGCGGATCGTTCAGCAGGTTCTCGACGTTGGTCAGCGTCTTCTTGATCGTCGCCTGACCGCCTTCGTCGATGTGGAATATCACGCCGTAGTGGTCCTTGGTCGCCTGCGCTCCTGCGAATGGCCCGGCATGGGCCTGTCCCACTGTCAGAAACATCGCGGCACAGGCGCCCGCGAGCACGGCTCCGAATCGGCTTTGCGCGTTCATCGAGATTTCCTCCTGGGATTTGTATGCGGGAGGGTTTGCCCCTCCCTGCGACCGATTATAGCGAGCAAAGGCGACACCTGCGCGCGTCCCAGGCCGCCGAAGACGCGCCCTGCGGGGCCGGCACGAATGCGGGCAACCGTCGGTACGACCCGGTCAGTGCGCCTCGCTCCTGGCGGCGCCGGGCAATCCGGCCCGTTCGCCTGCGCGCAGAAAGAGGCCGTCCGCGACTGCGTCCGCGGCGAACTTGCGCAGAAAGGGCATCCCGGCCTCGCGCCCCTTCGGTATGGCGATCGCCATGTGCTCGAAGCCCCAATGTCCGGCGAGCACCCGGGAGCCGGGCAGCTGGTCGGACATCTTGAACAGGATCGCCTTGTTGGTCGCGTAGGCGTCGATATCGCGCGTCGACACTCCCTGCGAGCTGCTGCCCTGGCTCACGCCGACGCGGACCCCTGGCCGATCGACGCCGGTGAAGCTCGCGACAGGCGAGCCGGCCGGCACCAGGTACCCGAGTTCCAGCGACAGCACCGGCGCGGTGAAATCGACGATCTTCGCGCGCACCGCGGTGGCGTGAGCGACCGTCAAGTCGACCTTTCCTTCCTCGAGCGCGACGCGGACGTCGACCGCGCCGCCGGCGGCAACAGCGTCAGGATCACGGCAGCGGCTGCCAGGCCACGTCTGAATCGGGTGATGCGCATGGAATCCTTCATGGTTGATCGACTCATGCCTTGGCGAACCCGAACAGCCGATCCGGGTTCTCGACCAGCAGCTTGTGCTGCAGGGCCGGATCCGGCGCATAGAGCGGAATCATGTCGACGAGATCACCGTCGTTGGGCATGATCTTGACGTTCGGATGCGGCCAGTCGGTGCCCCATATGACGCGATCGGGCGCGGTCTCGATGATCTTCCTGGCGAACGGGATCGCATCGTGGAACGGCTTGCCCGCCTTGGAGATCCGCTCGGGCCCGATGATCTTGACGTGGCACTTGTGATCGCTCGCCAGCAGCGCCAGCAGCTTCTTGAATCCCGGTTGCTCGAGTCCTTCCGCCGCGTTCACCAGCGCCATGTGATCGAGCACGTAGTCGACCGGAAGTGCGCGCAGCCTGGGCTCCCACGCCTCCAGCGCCGTCGCCTGCAGGTACAGGTCGACGTGCCAACCCAGGTGCCCGATCCGCTGCACCGTCCTGTCGAAGACCGTCATGTCGGGCGTCGCCTTGAGCCGCTGGATGAAGATGAAGCGGCATCCCTTGATCCCGGCCCGGGCGAGATCCTCGAGCTCGCGATCGGTCATCCTGTCGTTGACGTTGGCGAGGCCCCGGTAGTTGCCGTTGCCCTGCGCGATCGCATCGGTCACCGGCCGGTTGTCGAACCCGTGCACCGTCGGGTTGACGATCACCGCGCGCTCGATGCCGATCTTCCGGTGCAGCTCGCGGAACTTGGATAGCGGAGCCTCGGGCGGCGTGTAGCTGCGCTTCGCGACGTAGGGATACAGCGACTGCGGACCGAAGATGTGGCAGTGGCTGAGATCG
>JAJXTF010000155.1 GCA_021784125.1 Pseudomonadota bacterium
GCGGGCATTCTTGTGGACGTTCATCCGGCTGTCTCCTCCAAAGTTGATCGGCTCGCACCAATCAGCTTCTCGGATTCAGTCCGGATGAACAACCCTCATAGAAATCACAGCTAGTCGCCGAACTCGCGCATCACCGTCTCGACCGCCGAGTGATCGGCCAGGAAGGCATCGACGCATGTAGGGTCGAAATGCCTGCCGCGCTGGGACCTGACGAACTCGACGCCCTCGTCGAGGCTCCAGGCGCGTTTGTACGGACGCTCGGAGACCAGTGCATCGAACACGTCGGCAACGGCGACGATGCGCGCGACCAGCGGGATGTCCTCGCCGTGCAGGCCGTTCGGATAGCCGGAGCCGTCGAATTTCTCGTGGTGGCCCAGTGCGATGATCGCACCCATCGAGAGGTACTTGGACGGGCTGCCTTTCAGAATGTCGTAGCCGATGCGCGGGTGATTGCGCATCACCAGCGTTTCGTCGGAGGTCAAGGGCCCTTCCTTCAGCAGCACCGAATCGGGGACGCCGATCTTGCCGATGTCGTGCATCGGCGCGGCGACCTCCAGGACGTGCACGGTTTCCGAGCCCAGTCCGAGGTGCTGGCCGATCAGCGCCGAGTATTTGGCCATGCGCATCAGGTGGTTGCCGGTCGTCTTGTCGCGGAATTCGCCGGCCTTGGCCAGCTTGCTAAGCGTCTCGAGCTCGCGCTCGAGGATCTCGGCGACCGATTTGTCGACCTGGTACTGGAGCACGCGCGCCTGGTCCGACAGCACGATCTTGTGCCGGCGCAGTTCCAGCAGGTTCGCGCAGCGCGCACGGGTCTCGTGGTCGTCGAGGGGCTTGATCAGGAAATCGGTGGCGCCGGCTTCGAGCGCATCGTAGCGGACCTTCCGGTCGTCGACGACGGTGATGACGACGATCGGGACGTCGACGCAATGGGGCAGGGCGCGCAGTTGCTTCACCAGCTCGATGCCGTCGAACTCGGGCAGCTTGTAGTCGGTCAATACGATGTCGACGCGATTGCTGCGCGCGTATTCCAGGGCCCGCGACGGCGTGTCGAACAGTTCGAGGTTCAGCTTGCCGTCGATCTGGCGCACGATCTCGGCGAGCAGCAGGCGACTCGAAAAGAGGTCGTCGACGATCAGCACCGTGTTGCGCTGTGCGCGTGCGAACGCGAGTTCCGAAATGACTCCCGTTGCAGCGGGAGCGGGGCGTAGCTGAGCCGACATGACTTTCCTCTCGGGGCCCGATCCGCGCGCAGCCCTGGTGCCCGCGCGGCGGCCCTCACATCCAAGTCGTAGAGAGCAAGAAGAATGCCTGCATCTGTTGGTGACAGCCAGGCGACCTCGGACGTGTAGCTTACAGCGGTGAGGGTGGGATGGGTGTCCCGCGCGTTGCGGACCCCGACACTCCGGGCAAAGGCGCCTGCCGCGAGCCGGATCGAAGACTCGGGGCGAGCCGACTCGAACGTGCGACTCCCTGCATTCCATACCGCAAAGCAGCATTCTATCCTGTTGATCTTGAATTGATTATCCGCCGGGCAGTGCAGCGTATCGACCGGCTTGGGCGTCGGTCGCGACCGTACCCGGCGGGTATCCGGGTCTTTCGGTCACACTGCCGTCGGTCACGCTGCGTTCTGTGCCTTCGTAAGGCTGCGCCCGGGATGGGTCTCCTCCCCCTCGAAGCCGAGCCCGCCGCCCGCAGTCGCGGAAACGGGGTCACGCCCGGCGGCATCGCCGGCCTTCCCATGGGAGCGCCCTTGCCGCATCGCGTCCGACAGCGCCATGGGCCGCAGGTCGTGGAACGCCGCGGCGTCCTCGCCAGCGTTCAGGACGCGCCCGCGCCGCTGCGCGGTGACGACATCGCCCCCGGCCTCGAAAACGCTGCTGAATTCGAAATTCGCGGCACCGGCACCCGGCTTGCATTTGCCGCAGGCGAGGCTCTCGGAGTCAGCGGTGCCTGCTCCACCTGATGCTTGACTCGTGCCACCCCAGGTTCAATACTGATCTCGGGGAGACGAAGAAGCTCATCCATACGAGGGAGGGACCATGAACCAGACTCACAAGGGAAGCTGCTTTTGCGGTGCCGTCGAACTCACCGTTACCGGCGAGCCGGTCGCGGCGGGTTTCTGTCATTGCGCGTCGTGCCGGAGTTGGGCGGCGGCGCCGGTCAACGCGTTCAGCCTCTGGAAGCCCGAGGCGGTGAAGGTCACCAAGGGCGAAAGCAATATCGGCGTCTATCACAAGACGGAGAAGAGCTACCGCAAGTTCTGCAAGATCTGCGGCGGACACCTGATGACGGACCACCCGGGGTGGGGCCTGGTCGACGTGTACGCGGCTACGATCCCGACGTATCGCCACGAGCCGAAGCTTCACGTCCATTATCAGGAGAGCGTCCTCCGCATCAAGGACGGGCTCCCCAAGATGCGCGATGTACCCAAGGAGATGGGCGGGTCGGGCGAACTGCTCCCGGAGTAATCGGCACGGGCACGGGAGGTCGTTCGATCGGTCGAAGAGCCGGCAGCGACTGACTTCTTTAGGGAACCGGGCGCATCTGTATCGCGTGCGAAACGGGCGGGTCCGTAGCGCTTCCGTTTCGCACCCGGCTGCGCGAGCGAGCGGTTGAATTCGGTCCGGATGCGGACGTTCCGGATCGCCTCAATCCATCGCGTGTCCGCGGGCGCCCTTCGGGCGTCATTCGCGTCGGGACGAGGGAGTTCGCAGCCTTGCTCGGACCACGCGCGCGCCAGTGGCCCTGCAACTTGTACTTCAGTTCGCGGCCGCGGCGACAGACGGCTTAATCACGCCGCCGGCAGTTCTACGACTCGACGCATCATCCGAGCGCGGCTTGACCGGAAGTAGGCGGGCAATCTCCGTTTTGACCACTGCGTAGCATTCACACACCCGCGCTTCAAGGCCCGAGCGATCCAGAACGGTTACGCAGCCGCGCCGATAACTGATCAATCCTGCCGCGGCCAGATGGCCGGACGCTCCGGTGACGCCCTCCCGGCGTACGCCCAGCAAGTTGGACATGCGCTCGTGGGTCAAGCTCAGACGATTTGACGCCCACCGGTCCATGCACATCAACAGCAGGCGGCATACCTGCTGATCGACACTGTGGAATCGATTGCACGCGGCGGACTGCGACATCTGCGTGATCAGAGATTGGGCGTAACGGAGGATCAAATGCCGTAGCGGCGCCTCATTTTCTGCGGCGGTCTGCAGGACGCTCGCTCGTATGCGATAACCATGCCCTGCGCTTTGAACCACGGCCCGGGTGTTGGTGGTGGTGGCGCCCCCCATGAACATGGCGATGCCAACGACGCCGTCGTTGCCGACGACTGCCACTTCAGGCGACGCTCCGTCCTCCATCGGACTCAGTATCGACACGATGCTGGAAGTGGGGAAATACGCGTATTCCAGCTCGACACCCGGTTCGTAGACGGCCGAACCGCGCACCAGCGCGACGAGTTCGGCATGGGGCGACAAGCGCTCGTAAATCTCTGCCGGCAGTGCCGCCAGAAGGTGGTTCTGCATGGGTGTACGGATCATAATTCCTTCCTCTCCACACCAACATACGGCGCACGCTCCAGCCGCGTCGGTGCGCTAGCAAACATAGTCGGCGGTCTTGGCAACTTCTCCACCCAAGCCATTCCCGAAAGAGGGCAACCTGACCGCCTGACGCTTGAATTCGGCCGTAAAATTCCGTCATTCCCTCGTTGCCATTGCACACCTCCAGTCGCCGGTTTGGCATCACTGGATGTGTCCGGGAAATCGTGGGATTTCCACTTTTTCGCGGAGAGGCTGATGGATGTACGCGCAGCTGTAGCGTTTGAAGCCGGAAGGCCGCTGAGCATCGAAAGGGTCCAGCTCGACGGCCCGAAGGAAGGCGAAGTGCTGGTGGAGGTGAAGGCCACCGGCCTGTGCCACACCGATCACTTCACGCTGTCGGGCGCCGATCCCGAGGGTCTGTTTCCCTGCATCCTCGGCCATGAGGGGGCGGGCGTAGTGGTCGACGTCGGAGTCGGTGTGAAGAGCCTCAGGAAGGGCGATCACGTCATCCCCCTGTACACGCCGGAGTGCCGCGAGTGCGAATACTGCATCTCGAGGAAGACCAACCTGTGCCAGAAGATCCGCATCACGCAAGGCAAAGGCCTGATGCCCGACGGCACGTCGCGATTCTCGTTGAACGGGAAGCCTGTGTTGCATTACATGGGCTGTTCCACCTTCGCCAACTACACCGTGCTGCCGGAGATCGCGCTGGCAAAGGTACGCGAGGATGCGCCGTTCGATACCATCTGCTACATCGGTTGCGGCGTGACCACCGGCCTTGGCGCAGTCATCTTCACCGCGAAGGTCGAGCCGGGCGCCAACGTCGTCGTGTTTGGGCTCGGCGGGATCGGCTTGAACGTGGTCCAGGGTGCTCGCCTCGCCGGCGCCAACATGATCGTCGGCGTCGATCTGAATTCGCGACGCGAGGCGCTTGGTCGCCAATTCGGCATGACCCACTTCGTCAATCCGAGCCAGGTCGACGGCGATCTGGTCGCGCACCTGGTGGAGTTGACCAAAGGAGGGGCCGACTACAGTTTCGAGTGCATCGGCAACGTCAAGGTCATGCGCCAGGCGCTGGAGTGTTGCCACAAGGGCTGGGGGGTGTCCTGCATCATCGGCGTCGCTGGCGCCGGCCAGGAGATCGCGACGCGACCGTTTCAGCTCGTCACCGGCAGGCGCTGGATCGGCACGGCATTCGGTGGGGCCCGCGGCCGGACCGATGTACCGAGGATCGTCGACTGGTACATGGAGCGAAAAATCAACATCGATGACCTCATCACGCATCGACTGAAGCTCGAGCAGATCAACGAAGGATTCGATTTGATGGAACGCGGTGAATCGATCCGCAGCGTCGTCATCTATTGAGCATGGGCGCTGCGACGACCCTCCGTACGCGAAGCGAGCATGCATGCTTCGGTGGGCGCATGGGGTTCTACACGCACCACTCGGTCGAGACGGGCACCGATATGAACTTTGCCGTCTATGTCCCGCCGCAGGCAAAGCAGGCACCGGTCCCGGCGCTCTATTACCTCGCTGGGCTGACCTGCACGGAAGAGACCTTCATGATCAAGGCCGGCGCGCAGCGGCTCGCGGCGCGGTACGGCTTGGTACTCGTGACCTGCGACACGAGCCCACGCGGTATGAGACTTCCTGGTGACGCCGACGCGTGGGATTTCGGCGTGGGCGCTGGTTTCTACATCGACGCCGTCCAGGAGCCCTGGGCGAAGCACTACCGCATGGGCAGCTACGTCAACCTCGAGTTGCCAGCGGTGATCGAAGAGCATTTCCCGGCACAAAGGGACAAGCGCGGAATCTTCGGTCATTCGATGGGGGGCCATGGCGCCCTGGTCACCGCGTTGCGACATGGCGAGCGCTGGCACTCTGTCTCCGCATTCGCGCCAAATTCCAATCCGTGTGCCGTGCCATGGGGCGAGAAGGCGTTCGGCAACTACCTGGGATCTGATCGCTCCCGTTGGCAGGAATGGGACGCCAGCATCTTGATGAGCCGCCAACCGTTCCCCGGCGAAATTCTTGTTGATCAAGGCGACGCCGATCAGTACGTCAGCGTGCAGCTCAAGCCCGAAGCGCTGGAAGCAGCGGCGAAGAAGTCCGGCCAGAAGCTCATCCTGCGTCGGCACGTCGATTACGATCACAGCTATTATTTCATTTCGACGTTCGTCGAGGATCACATCAAGCATCACCATCGGAACCTCGGCAGCCCTGCAGCTTGATCGAGTGCCCATGCAAGTACCGCTGGCCTGAGAGTCAGGCGAGCATCACCTGCCTGCGTTGCGCTTCGTGTCGTGCACGAAGATATCAGGGTTGTGTTCGTCAAGTTGTGCAAAAGGTGGTCACGGTCTGAGGTCTATGCGGCTTTCCTCAGTTGATCTTTGCGCGCCTCGCGTAGCAGGTCCATGTTGAGGTAGCGGTGGTCCTCGAGCCAGCCTTCGTGTGTCTCCACGCACATTGCCCGGATCAGCCGCATGCAACTCGCCGCGTTGGGAAAGATGCGCACCACCCGCGTCCGCCGGCGCAGCTCTTCGTTCAGCCGCTCCAGCATGTTGGTGCTCTTCAGATGTTTGTGATGCTGCCGCGGTAAACGGTAGAAGGTCAACGTGCTGCCGATGTTCTCCTCTACCCAGTCGGTCAGCTTCGGATACTTGCGTTGCCAGCGCGTCAGCCACGCCGCCAGGTCATGCTGCGCCTCGCTGGCATTGCGCCGCGCGTAGAGCCAGCGCAGTTCCTGCAGGCAGTCGTCATCGCCCTTGCGCGGCAGGTAGTCCAAGGCGTTGCGCAGGAAGTGCACGTAGCAGCGCTGCCAGGCGGCTTCCGGCAGGACCTCGGCGATCGCCTTGCGCAGGCCGGCGTGATCGTCGGAGACCGCCAATTCGACCCCGCGCAGGCCGCGCTGCTTGAGTCCCAGCAGGAACTCCCGCCAGCTGGTCTGGCTTTCCCGGTTGGCGAGCTCGACGCCCAAGACCTGGCGCTGCCCTTCCCAGTTGATCCCGATGGCCAGCAGCACCGCCTGGCTCTGGATGATCCCGTCTTCGCGCACCTTCTCGTACCGGGCGTCCAGAATCAGATACGGGTACTCCTCGCTCAACCGGCGCTGGGCGAATTTGGTTAGCCCCTCATCCAGGCCCTTGTTGATCGCGCTGATGGTTGACGCGGCAAAGCGGTGCCCACACAGCTCTTCGGTGATCGCCTTCACCTTGCGCGTCGAAACCCCTTGCACGTACATCTCCACCAAGGCCGACACCAACGCCTTTTCGCTGCGCTGGAAGCGCTCGAACAGCGCCGTCGAGAACTCGCCGGAACGATCGCGCGGAATCCGCAGCTCGATCTTCCCGACCCGGGTCACCAAGCCTCGTTCGTAGTACCCGGCCCGGTAGCCGGCGCGGGTCGCGTTGCGCTCGCCCGGCGCCGCCCCCAGGAACTCGGTCATCTCCGCCTGCAGGACCTGATCCAGCGCCTCCTTCACCAGCGTCTTCAGCAGGTCCCGGTCTTGCGCGACTAGCGCTTCTAACCGCGGCCGGACTGCCTTAAGCTTCCTCTCGGTCATGGTGTGGCCCTCCACAGAAGGGTTTAGGGACGATCTCGCAGTCGCCCTCATACCATGACCACCCCCGCCTTCCTCAAGCGGCCGTTTTGCACATAATCTCGAACACTACTGGTCAGGATGAGTCGCAGCGACTAATGACACAGCGCCTGCAGGAGCAAAAGGTCAAGCTTGCAGCGGCTCAAAGGGCACATGGTGCCGA
>JAJXTF010000156.1 GCA_021784125.1 Pseudomonadota bacterium
TCTGGCGCCGGATTCGCGGCAGCCGCGACCCCGTCCAGCCCTGGTACAGAATGGAGTAGCAAATTGGATGCCACAAGCAACGATTTACAAAAAGTTGATGTCAAACAAGGCACTGGACCGGAAGCGCTGCCCGGAAAGACGGTCAGTGTCCATTACACCGGTTGGCTCTACGACAGTTCGAAACCCGATTCGCACGGTGTCCGCTTCGACAGCTCGCGCGACCGCGGCAGCCCCTTCGCCTTCGCACTCGGTGCCGGGCGCGTGATCAAGGGCTGGGACGAGGGCGTCGCGGGCATGCGGGTGGGAGGACAGCGCACGCTGGTCATTCCCGCTCGGCTCGGCTACGGCGAACGCGGCGCCGGCGGCGTGATCCCGCCCAATGCGACCCTGATCTTCGACGTCGAGCTTCTGGGCGTGAACTAGACCAATGGCCGAAACCTGATGTCGCCGATGCTGCCCCGCGACGGCGTGATCCCGGCCAGGCGGCGGCTCGACTACCGGCCGCCGCCGTTTCTCGTCGCCGCCGTCGAGCTGGAATTCGACCTCGACCCCGACGCGACCTTCGTTCGTGCAACGTTCGGCTTCCGCCGCAACCCCGACGCGGCACCCGCAGATCGCGAGGCAGCGCTGGTCCTCGACGGCGAGCAGCAGGACGACGTCGAGGTGACGCTCGACGGCCGGGCGCTGGACGCCGGGGAGTTCGTCCTCGGTCCGGGCACGCTGACCCTCGCGCATGCTCCCGAGGCCGGAACGCTGTCGCTGCGCTCGCGCATCGCGCCGGCCCGGAACATCGCCCTCGAGGGCCTCTACGTTTCCTCGGGCGTGTTCTGCACGCAATGCGAACCCGAGGGCTTCCGGCGGATCACCTACTTCCCGGACCGCCCCGACGTGCTCGCCCGCTACCGAGTGACGCTGCGCGCCGACCGGCTGCGCTATCCGCAGCTGCTGGCAAACGGCAACCTCGTCGCGTCGGGGGCGCTCGAGGACGGACGCCATTTCGCGACCTGGGAGGATCCGTTTCCGAAGCCCAGCTACCTGTTCGCGCTGGTGGCCGGCGACCTCGCCGCGCTGGAAGACAGCTTCACGACGATGGACGGTCGCAGCGTCGCGCTGCGCATCCATTCGACGCCGGCCAACCTGCCGCGCTGCCGTCACGCCATGGCGAGCCTGAAGCGCGCCATGCGCTGGGACGAGGAGCGCTACGGCCGTGTCTACGACCTCGGTACCTTCATGATCTTCTGCGCCGACGATTTCAACATGGGCGCGATGGAGAACAAGGGCCTCAACATCTTCAACAGCGCGATGATCCTCGCCGATCCCGCGACCGCGACCGATGCCGATTTCAATTCGATCGAAGGCATCATCGGCCACGAGTATTTCCACAACTGGACCGGCAACCGCGTCACCTGCCGCGACTGGTTCCAGCTGTCGCTGAAGGAGGGGCTGACGGTATTCCGCGACCAGGAATTCTCGAGCGACATGGGGTCGCGCGCCGTCGAGCGCATCGGCGCGGTCGAATACCTGCGCCGGCGGCAGTTCGCCGAGGATGCGGGGCCGACGGCCCATCCGGTGCGCCCCGACGAATACCGCGAGATCAACAATTTCTACACCGCGACCGTTTACGAGAAGGGCGCCGAGCTGATCCGCATGCAGCACACGCTGCTGGGCCCCGAGCGCTTCCGGCGCGGGATGGACCTCTATTTCCAGCGCCACGACGGTCAGGCCGTGACCTGCGACGACTTCGTCCAGGCGATGCAGGATGCCTCCGGCGTCGATCTCGCGCAGTTTCGCCGCTGGTACGGCGAAGCCGGCACGCCGGTCGTCGAGGTCGAGGGGCGCTACGACGCCGCGACGCGGCGCTATGCGCTCGACGTGACGCAGAGCCTGCGCTCACCGCCGCACGGCAATGCCCCCGCCCCGCTGCACATTCCGATCGCCCTCGGGCTGCTCGGCCCCGACGGCCGCGACATCCCGCTGCGCCTCGCGGGCGAGAGCGCGCCGCAGGGCACGACCCGCGTGCTCGAGCTGAAGGCGGCCGCGCAGACCTTCGAATTCATCGACGTCCCGACGACGCCCGTCCCGTCGCTCCTGCGGGGACTCTCGGCGCCGGTGCGGGTCGAGTTCGACTATGCAGACGACGCGCTGGCGCTGCTCGCGGCGCACGACAGCGACGCGGTCAATCGCTGGGACGCCGCGCAGCGCTCCTTCACCCGAGCGATACTCGCCCTGGCCCGCGCGCAACGCGAACGGACGCCTCTCGCATTGCCGCCGGCGCTGTCGCGCCTGGTTGCGGCGCTGCTCTCCGACGAGAAGAGCGACCCCGCCCTGCTCGCCCCTGCGCTCAGCTTGCCCGACCCCGCGTACGTCGCTGCGCTCGAGCCCACGCTCGACGTCGATGGCGTGATGTCCGGATGGCAATACGTCAGGAAGGCCCTCGCCGCAGCCCACCGCGAGGCTTTCGAACGCGCTTACGCACGTCACCGGCCGGCCGGACCCTACCGGCCGACGCCCGAACAGGCCGGGCCGCGCAGCCTGGCGAACCTGTCGCTGTCCTACCTGGGAGCGCTGGACGACGCCGCAGCCCACGCGCTCGTGCTCGCACACCACGACACCGCGAACAACATGACCGATGCGCTGGGGGCGCTCGGCGCGCTGCGCGACAGCGAGGCAGGCGCGCGCGAAGGCCTGTATGCGCGCTTCGAGGCGAAGTGGCGCGAAGAGCCACTGGTGCTCGACAAGTGGTTTGCGCTGCAGGCGCGCTCGCTGCGGCCGGATGCGCTGCGGCGCGTGCAGGCGCTCGTCGGGCACCCGGGGTTCAACTCCCGCAATCCCAATCGCGTGCGGGCGCTGGTCGGTGCGTTCGCGCTGGGCAATTTTGCGGGCTTCCACACCAGCGACGGATCGGGCTACGCGTTCGTGGCCGAGCAGGTCCGCGCGCTCGATCCGGCGAACCCGCAGCTCGCGGCGATGCTCGCGGGCGCTTTCAACCTGTGGAAACGCCTTGCCGAGCCGCGGCGCGGCCTGATGCAGCGGTCACTGGAACGCATCGCCCGCACGCCGCGGCTGTCGCAGGACGTGAGCGAGATCGTCATGCGCGCGCTCGAGGAGTGACGCTGCGCTGCGCCGCGCGATGCGTGGCGCACTGCCAGGGCGCGCTGTGAGGGGCTCTCGCGACGGACTTCGGCGTCGCACCCCTCGTCGTCGAGCGGGTCCCGGCGCGGGGAGCACAGGAGAGTGTCCTCTTTGAGCGTCGCGTTTCGGGCGACGCTCCAACGAGGACAGTCATTGCGCCGGCGCGACAGGACGGCGGCACACGGCGCAATCCCGTCGCGCGCCGACGCAATGACTACCAGTACGTCTCGAGCGTGATGTGGCCGGGCTCCTTGCGCCGGTGCCGGCGCATGCCGCGGGTGGCGAGCAGCTTCTGCACGTCCTCGACCATCGCCGGATTGCCGCACAGCATGGCATGCGCATTCTCGGGCGTCAGCGACAGGCCGACGCGACCTTCGAGCCGGCCGTCCTCGATGGCCTGCGGGATCCGGCCCGCGATCGCGTCGCGATGCGGCTCCCGGCTGACCATCGGGACGTAATCGAAGGCGCCGGGCCGCGCGCGGCCGATGCCGGCGATCTCGTCGCGATAGGTGAGTTCCTCGGCATAGCGGACCGAATGCACGAGCACGACGCGGCGGAACTTCACCCAGGGGTCGTCGGTGCGCAGCATCGACAGGAAGGGTCCGATGCCGGTGCCGGTCGAAAGGCACCAGAGCGACTCTGCCTCGGCCGTCTCCGAAATGCTGAAGAATCCGTTGGCTCGCGGCGCGAGCCAGACGCTCGCACCCGGATCGAGGACGGCGAGCCTGGGCGACAGCGGCCCTTCCGGCAGGATGATGAAATAGAACTCGTGGGGCTGTGCCGACGGGGGATTCACGAACGAATAGGGCCGCCCGACCATCGGCTCCTTCGATCCGGGCGGGGCCGGCAGTGCCAGCCGCGCGAACTGGCCCGCGGTGAACGTCAGCGCCGGCGCCTCGACCTGCAGGGAAAACAGGGTCTGCGTCCATTGCCTGCGACCGGCCACCCGACCTTCGATCCACGCGCTCATTGGATTGCCTTCACACCGTGCACTCCGGTATTCGCGCTCGAGCGCATGCGTTGCGTCCCGTCGCGATAAAATGAGCATTATGCCAACGCGCCCCAGGCGGGCGACGCTCGCAGGCAACCGGGTCTACCTCCGGCCTCCGAAACGCGTCGATCAGCAGGCCTTCATCGCAAGCGCCCGCGCGTCGCGCGCGCTGCACGCGCGCTGGGTGCACGCCCCGGAGACACCCGCGGCCTACGCCGCCTATGTCGCGCGCTACCGGCCCGTCAACGCGTCGCCGATCCACGTCGGCTTCCTGGTCCTGCGCAACGAGGACGATGCGCTGGCCGGAGTGTTCAATTTCTCCGAAATCGTCCGCGGCGTCTTTCGCAGCGCCTACGTGGGCTACTACGGCTTCGCGCCGCTGGCCGGAAACGGCTACATGACCGAAGGCTTCGCGCTGGCGCTCGACGTCGCGTTCCGCCAGCTGCGGCTGCACCGGATCGAGGCCAACGTCCAGCCGGCGAATGTCCCTTCGCTCGCGCTGCTCGAGCGCATCGGCTTCACCCGCGAGGGCTACTCGCGCCGCTACGTCAAGATCGCCGGCCGCTGGCGCGACCACGTGCGCTTCGCGATGCTCGCCGAAGACTGGAAGATCGAGCGGCCGCGGGTCCGTCGCGCGATCGCGCCGGGCCGGTGACCGTCCGCGGCCGGCACGCGCAGGCGGCGCTGCTTTCGCTGGCGCTCGCCGCCTGCGCATCGGCCCCGGCGATCAGGCCCGGCGTGCCGCATGCGGTTCCGCGCGTCGTCATCGCCCCCTACGCGTCGCACCAGGAATGCGTCCGGCTCGGGCCCGGCGATCGCGTCGATTACCAGTACGACAGCAGCGCGCCCCTGGGCTTCGACATCCGCTACCGGGAAGGCGGCAACGTGCTGATGCCGGTCGTGCGCGGGCCATCGGCATCGGCCAGCGGCACCTACCAGGCACTGATCGCCCACGACTACTGCATGAACTGGGAAGCCGGCCCCGCCGGCGCGATCATCCGCTACCGCATCCTCGTGCGGCCGCCGGTACGATGACCACCGCCCCGGCGCTGCTGTTCGATCTCGACGGCACGCTCACCGACAACTACGCCGGCATCGCGGCGTCGATAGGGCACGCGCTGTCGCGCCTCGGCGCTCCGGTGCCCAACGCGGCGGTGCTGCGCGAATGCGTGGGGCCTCCCCTGCGCGAATCCTTCGCGCGCCTGCTCGCGACGACGGACGACGCGCGCGTCGAACTCGCGATCGCGCACTACCGGGAGCGCTACGCGAGCATCGGTTGGCGCGAGAACGTCGTCTACGACGGGATCGGGGACCTGCTGACCACGCTGCGGGCTCGCGGCGCACGGATGTTCGTCTGCACCGCCAAGCCTTTGCCTTTCGCGCGTCGGATCGTCGGGCATTTCGGGTTCGACCTGCATTTCGAGAACGTCTATGGCCCCGGGCTCGACGGGCGCCACGACGACAAGGCGCTGCTGCTCGCCCACCTGCTGGCAGAAGAGGGAATCGCGGCAGGGGGCGCGATTATGATCGGCGATCGCGCCGGCGACGTCAGGGCCGCGCGGGCCAACGGCGTGGCGGCGGTCGGCGTGCTGTGGGGTTACGGCTCGCGCAGCGAGCTCATGGGCGCGGACGGCATCGTCGAATCGCCGCGCGAGCTCGTCGCGGCGATCGAGCGGCTGGCGGATGCCGCAGCGGGCGGGCGCACCGCCGGTCAGAGCTCGGTGTAGCTGTAGGTCCGTCCCTGGTCGACGTCGGCCGTCACCAGGCGGTCGACGATCCTGGCGGCGACGACGTCGGGCGGCACCAGCCGCCCCGAGGCGTGAAAATCCTGGAACATCGCCACACTCGGCAGCAGCTCCTGCGACTGCGAACGGATGAAGGTCTGCATCGGCGTGTCGATGATGCCCGGCCGCAGCGTGATCGCGCGAAACCCCGGTGCGCGGTGCTCCGCCGCGAGCGAGCGCGTCAGCATCTCGAGTCCGGCCTTGGCGATCGAGTAGAGCGAAGCGCCGGGGATCGCCGACTGCGCCGCCCCCGACGACACGTTGATGATCCGCGACTCGGGCACCTGCTCGACGAACACGCGGCAGAACCGGTTCGCGATCACCGTGGGCGCCGCGAGGTTGACCGCGAGCGACGCCTCGATGGCCGCGGCCTCGAGATGCCCGAGCACCCCGACCGGCTCCGCGCTGGCCGCGTTGTTGATCAGGCACACGGTTGCGGGCTTCGCCGCGGCGAGCTCGGCGAAAGGGCCTTCCAGGGCGGCGTCGATCCCTGCGACGTCGCCAAGGTCGCAGGCAACGAAGCGATAGCCCCCGCCCGCGAGCCGCGGCGACGAGTTGCGTCCGACGCCGATGACGCGGAAATCGCGCGCCAGCAGCAGCCGGGCGAGCGCCTCGCCCAGCCCCTTCGATACGCCGGTGACGATGGCGCCATGCATCGCCTTCCCGCTACCTGGCCGCTGCGCCGTTCTTCTTCAGGTCGGCCTGCGCGCTCGCAAGCTCCTTCTCCAGCTGCGGCAGCGGCAGCGCGCCGGGGATGATCGTGCCGTCGGCGAAGATCAGCGTCGGCGTCGCGTTGATGTGCAGCGACGCACCGAGCGCCTGCGTCTTCGCGACCGGATCGCCGCAATCGCCCTTGTTGTCGGGAAGCTTGCCGGTCGCGAAGTATGCGTCCCATGCCTTCGCCCGGTCCGGTGCGCACCACAGGATCTTGGACTTGCGCGCGGAATCGGGATGCAGCTGGTCGATCGGAAACAGGAACGTGTACACGGTGACGTTGTCGAGGCCCTGCATCTCCTTTTCGAGGCGATGGCAGAACGGGCAATCGGCATCGGAGAAAAGGTAGATCGTCCGCGAGCCATCACCCTTGACCCGCTTGAACGCGAGGTCCAGCGGCAGCTTGTTGACGGCGACGCGGTTCAGCTTGCGCGACCGGACCTCGGTGAGGTTCGTCTTGGTCGCGGTGTCGTAGATCGAGCCGACGAAGACGTAGGTGACCTTGGGGTCGGTGTAGATCAGCTGGTCGCCCAGCATGACCTCGTAGAGCCCCAGGTATCCGCTCTTCGCGACGTGACTGATCTCGGCGCCGGGAAACTTCTGCACCAGCAGCTTGCGGATCGTGGCGACGTCCGCGGGCTCGCCAGGGATCGCCGAGGCTGCAG
>JAJXTF010000014.1 GCA_021784125.1 Pseudomonadota bacterium
GACCTCGGGAACGTCGGCGAAACGCTCCTTCATCCAGTATTCGACGGCTTTGACGTCGTGGTTGGTCTTGCGCTCGATCGCCTTGACCCGGGCGGCGTCCTCAGGCGAGAACGATGCGCCAACCTCGGCGATGCGTGCCCTGGCCGCCGCGGAAAACGGCGCAACCTCGGGAATCGCCGGCTCGTCGGCAAGCGCGAGCAACCACGCGAGCTCGACGCGAATACGCTGCCGGATCAGTGCGAATTCCGAGAACTGGTCGCGCAGCGCATCGACCTTGGCGGCGTAGCGGCCATCGAGCGGGGAAAGCGCGGTCAGGCGCGCGTTTTCGAGTGCATCCATCATCTTCCACCTCGAGCGAGTTTAGCATGCAGGCCCCGCGCAACCGCCGCGCTGCGCGAGGGCAACCGCTGTGCCGTTCGGGGCCCGCTCGGCAGGCGCGGGACGCCGACTGCAGGCACGACGGGTTGCGACGCGATGCTATAATTTTCATCCCCTCGAGAACGCGCATCCGACGCGCCCATACGTGCTGAAACTGATTGCCTCTCCGACCAGCCCCTACGCGCGCAAGGTGCGCATTGCACTCGCCGAGAAGAAGATCGAGTACCAGCTGGTCAATGCGTCACCGATGGGTCCAGGCAATCCGGTGCACGAATGGAATCCACTGGGCAAGCTGCCGGTCCTGATCCTCGACGACGGCACGCAGCTCTACGACTCGCGCGTGATCGTCGAGTACATCGACCTCGTGAGTCCGGTGTCGCGGCTGATCCCGGAACCGGCGCGACAGCGGATCGCCGTCAAGAAATGGGAAGCCCTGGCCGACGGCATCTGCGATGCGACGGGGGCGATCGTCTCGGAGCGGCGGCGCCCCGAAGCGCAACGCAGCGCCGAATGGATCGATCGCCAGCGACGCAAGATCGAGGCCGGCACTGCGGAGCTCGCGCGCGAGCTCGGCGACCGGGCATGGTGCTATGGCGAGGCCTGGTCGCTCGCCGACATCGCGACGGGCTGCGCGCTGGGTTATCTCGATCTGCGATACGCGGAACTTTCCTGGCGGGACGCCTATCCGAATCTGGCCCGCCTGGCCGAGAAGCTCGGCAAGCGGCCATCGTTCGCCGACACCGCCCCACCCGCTGCCTGACAGCTGCGCCGGGGCGACAACCCGGAAGAGGAGCCCCGATGAGCCGGCCATATCGAAGCGCACGTACTGCAGCGTCCGCCGCGACCCTCACCTTGCTGATCGCAGCGTCGGCACACGCTGCGGTTCGAACGCAGGTCATCGGGGTCAAGCTCCAGGACCCTTCGGCCGATCCCTCGGTCAAGGGCATGGAGATCGTCATCGACCACCATACGGTCAAGGCGGGCCGCGTCGAGCTGAAAGCGGTCAACCTGTCGAAATCGCTGGTGCACGAGGTCCTGGTGCTGCACGATCCCGGCAAGAAGCCCCTGCCTTACGACACCGCGAACGCCGAGGTGAACGAGAACCACGTGCACTCGCTGGGCGAGGTCGGCGATCTGCCTCCCGGTCACTCGGGGACGCTGACGCTGAACCTGAAGCCGGGCAAGTACCTGCTGTTCTGCAACGAACCCGGCCATTACGCGGACGGCATGAAGACCGAGCTGACCGTCACCCGCTGACGCGGTGCCGCCGCAACCGCCGCGCACCGCCGGCACCGCCGGTGCGCGGCGGCCGGCCGGCGTGCGGTCGGCGCTGACCCGTCCTACAGCGAGTGCTTGAGCTGGTCGAGGATCCCCGGATTCTCGAGCGTCGACGTGTCCTGCGTGATCTCCTCGCCCTTGGCGATCGAGCGCAGCAGCCGGCGCATGATCTTGCCCGAACGCGTCTTGGGCAGGTTGTCGCCGAAGCGGATGTCCCTGGGCTTGGCGATCGGCCCGATCTCCTTGCCGACCCAGTCGCGGAGCTGCTTCGCGAGCTCCGCCGCCTCGCTGCCGTCCGGACGCGCCCGCTTCAGCACGACGAACGCGCAGATCGCCTCGCCCGTCAGGTCGTCGGGCCGCCCGACGACGGCAGCTTCGGCGACGATCGGGTTGGCGACCAGCGCCGATTCGATTTCCATCGTCCCCATGCGATGCCCCGAGACGTTGAGCACATCGTCGATGCGGCCCATGATCGTGAAGTAGCCGGTCTTGACGTCCCGCACCGAGCCATCCCCGGCGAGGTAGAGCCTGCCGCCGAGCTCCTCGGGGAAATACGACTTGATGTAGCGCTCGGGATCCCCCCAGATGGTGCGAATCATCGACGGCCACGGACGCTTGATCACCAGCATCCCGCCATGCCCATTGGGAACGTCGTGGCCCGTCTCGTCGACGATCGCCGCCATGATTCCCGGCAGCGGCAGCGTGCACGAGCCCGGCACCAGCGGGGTCATGCCGGGCAGCGGCGAGATCAGGTGCCCGCCCGTCTCGGTCTGCCACCAGGTGTCGACGATCGGACAGCGCTCGCCGCCGACGTTCTTGTAGTACCACATCCAGGCCTCGGGATTGATCGGCTCACCCACCGATCCGAGCAGGCGCAGGGCCGACAGGTCGTAGTTCTGAGGCGCAGTCGCCGGTGCCACGCCGTTGGCCTTGATCAGCGAACGTATGGCGGTCGGTGCCGTGTAGAAGATGCTGACGCGGTGATCGGCGATCATCTTCCAGAAGCGCCCGGCGTCCGGGTAGGTCGGCACGCCTTCGAACACCACTTCGGTCGCACCGCAGGCGAGCGGGCCGTAGACAATGTAGGTGTGGCCGGTGACCCAGCCGATGTCGGCCGTGCACCAGAAGACGTCGGCGGGCTTGAGGTCGAAGACCCATTTCATCGTCAGCGCCGCCCACAGCAGGTACCCCGCCGAGGCATGCTGGACGCCCTTGGGCTTGCCCGTCGAGCCGGAGGTGTACAGGATGAACAGCGGATGCTCGGCGCCGACCCACTCCGGCTCGCAGGTGTCGGGCTGCGTTTCGACGAGCTCGTGCAGCCAGACGTCGCGGCCTTTCGCGAAACCGACGTTGCCTCCGGTGCGGCGATAGACGATGACATTGCGCACCACGTCGCAGCCGCCCATGCCGAGCGCCTCGTCGACGATTGCCTTGAGCGGCAGCGGCTTGCCGCCGCGCATCTGCTCGTCGGCGGTGATCACCGCCACGGCACCCGCATCGACGATGCGCTCCTGCAGGGACTTCGCGGAAAATCCGCCGAACACCACCGAATGCGTCGCGCCGATCCGGGCGCAGGCCTGCATCGCCGCGATGCCCTCGACCGACATCGGCATGTAGACGACGACGCGGTCGCCCTTCTTGACGCCCAATGACTTCAGTCCGTTCGCGAACCGGCACACGCGGTGATAGAGGTCCTGGTAGCTGACCCGGGTCACCGTGCCGTCGTCGGCCTCGAATATGATCGCGGTCTTGTGCGCATTGCCGTTCGAGAGATTGCGATCGAGGCAGTTGTAGGAGACGTTGAGCTCGCCGTCGTCGAACCACTTGTAGAAAGGCGCGCCGCTCTCGTCGAGGACACTGGTGAAGGGCTTGCGCCACAGCAGGTGCTCGCGCGCGAGGTCGGCCCAGAATCCCTCGAAGTCGCTCGTCGCCCGCGCATTCATCGCGTCGAAATCGGCCTTCTTGATCGTCGCCTGCGCCACCCATTCCGGCGACGGATCGAAGACGCGGTTTTCCTGCATGACGGACTGGATCGTGGACATCGGGATTCCTCCAGGTGCGGATCGAGTATGCCGCCGGCCTTGCGCCGGCGGCCTGAAACGTGTTCCCCCAGTCTACCGAAGCCCGCGGCTGTCGCCAACGCCGGGTTTCCCTCACCCCGCTCGCGCCCCATCCCTGTCCCGCACGCGGGAGAGCGTGCCAAGCGAGGGCGAGGCGGGTGAGGGACGCGGTCCGGACGAGGGGCGATGGTAGACTTTTGCTCCTTCCATCCGCAGTCCCGCGAGCCCCATGGCGACGACGTCACCCAAGCCACCTGCCGATCCCCGCCTGCGGCCCATTCCGCAGCTCATCTTCGCGAGCCGCTGGCTGCAGCTGCCGCTCTACCTCGGCCTGATCGTCGCCCAGGGCGTCTACGTCTGGCAGTTCTGGGTCGAGCTCGTCCACCTGGTCCAGGCGACGATCGGGGGGGACAGCGCCGCCGCGCAGGCGGTCATCGCGAGCGTCACCCCGCCGGGCGCCACGCCCGACTTCAAGATGGGTCGCGAGACGGTGATCATGCTGCTGGTGCTCGGCCTGATCGACGTCGTCATGATCTCGAACCTGCTGATCATGGTCATCGTCGGCGGCTACGAGACCTTCGTGTCGCGAATGGAACTCGAGAGCCACCCCGACCAGCCCGAGTGGCTGTCGCACGTCAACGCGAGCGTGCTGAAGGTCAAGCTCGCCACGGCGATCATCGGCATCTCGTCGATCCACCTGCTGCGGACTTTCATCAACGCGCAGGCCTACGACACCAAGACCCTGTTCTACCAGACCACGATCCACGTCGCCTTCCTGCTGTCGGCGCTGGCCATCGCCGCCGTCGATCGCATCCTTCCCCAGCGCACGCACGTGCGCGACTCCGACGCCGGCCGACACTGACGGCCCCGCCATGACCACGATCGCCCAGCAGGACCTGATCGAGAGCGTCGCCGACGCACTGCAGTTCATCTCGTACTACCATCCGGCGGACTACATCTCGGCGCTGGGGGAAGCCTGGAAGGCGGAGGAATCGCCCGCCGCCAAGGACGCGATCGCGCAGATCCTCACCAATTCGCGGATGTGCGCCGAAGGACACCGGCCGCTGTGCCAGGACACGGGCATCGTCGTCGCGTTCGTGCGCATCGGCATGGACGTGCGCTTCGCCGATGCGACGATGGGCGTCACCGACATGATCAACGAGGGCGTGCGCCGCGCCTATCTCGATCCCGACAACACGCTGCGGGCGTCGATCCTGCGCGATCCGGCGGGCAAGCGCACGAACACGAAGGACAACACGCCGGCCGTCGTGCATTTCGACCTGGTGCCCGGCAACACGATCGACGTGAGGATCGCGGCCAAGGGCGGCGGCTCCGAGAACAAGTCGAAGCTGGCGATGCTGAACCCGTCGGATTCGATCGTCGACTGGGTGCTGAAGACGGTGCCGACGATGGGCGCCGGCTGGTGCCCACCCGGCATGCTCGGCATCGGCATCGGCGGCAGCGCGGAGAAGGCGATGGTGCTCGCCAAGGAAGCGCTGATGGAGCCGATCGACATGCACGAGCTCAGGGCCCGCGGGCCGTCCAGCCGGATCGAAGAGCTGCGCATCGAGCTCTTCGAAAAGGTCAACGCGCTGGGCATCGGCGCGCAGGGCCTGGGCGGACTTGCGACGGTCCTCGACGTCAAGATCCTCGATTACCCGACGCACGCGGCGAGCCTGCCGGTGGCGATGATCCCCAACTGCGCCGCGACGCGCCACGCGCATTTCACGCTCGACGGCAGCGGAGCGGCGAAGCTCGACCCGCCCGATCTCGCGAGTTGGCCCGACGTGCGATGGACCCCGTCGCCGGAGTCGCGGCGCGTCGACGTCGACACGCTGACGCCCGCGGAGGTGGCGAGCTGGAAGCCCGGCGAGCGCCTGCTGCTGTCCGGAAAGATCCTCACCGGGCGCGATGCCGCGCACAAGCGGATCACCGAGATGCTCGCGCGCGGCGAGCCGCTGCCGGTGGACTTCACGAACCGGATCATCTACTACGTCGGGCCCGTCGACCCCGTGCGTGACGAGGTCGTGGGCCCGGCCGGCCCCACGACGGCGACGCGGATGGACAAGTTCACCGAGACCATGCTGTCGAAGACCGGGCTGATCGCGATGATCGGCAAGGCCGAGCGCGGCAGCGCAGCGATCGACTCGATCCGCAGGCACCGTGCCGCCTACCTGATGGCCGTGGGCGGCGCCGCGTACCTGGTCTCCAAGGCGATCCGCAGCTCGCGCGTCGTCGCCTTCGGGGACCTCGGCATGGAAGCGATCTACGAGTTCGAGGTCGCCGACATGCCGGTGACCGTCGCCGTCGACGCCGCCGGGGAATCGGTGCACCAGACCGGTCCGCGCGAATGGCAGCAGCGGATCGGGCGAATCCCGGTCGCGACTGCCTGATCGCCGCGGTGCAGCCGCCGGCGCGCTGAGGAGATCACGTGCGACGCCGCGTGCGCGAGCATCTCGCCCCGCTCACCACCGACACCGGGACGCAAGTCGAGCTGCCGCCGGTCCGGACGCGGCTTTCCACCAAGTTCAACCTGCTGACGATCGGTCTGATCGCGCTGACCGCAATCGCGGTCACTGCCTTCGTGTTCTACCGACAGTGGGTCGACGAGGAGCGGCAGTTGCTGGTCCAGGGCGAGACGCTGGGCCTGATGCTCGCCGACCTGTCCGAATACGGCCTGCGCCACCACGACGACGCGAGCCTCGCGCAGATCCTGCGCAGCCTGCCCGAAGAGACCAATTTCGCGTACGTCTACATCCTCGATGCCCAGCGCAACGTGGTCGCGGTGCGCTATCTCGTGCCGGCGCTGCGCGACGGGGTCATCCCTGCCCTCGACGCCAGCGACCTGCCCCAGCGCACGGGACCGACGCGGCGCATCGACCGCGACGTCCCCGAAGGGCGCTTCCTCGAGCTCGTGACGCCGGTCGCGGCACTGGCCTCCGGCTTCGGGACGCCGCTGCCGGAGGCCAACAATGCAACGCTGCTCCCCGGAACCGGCGTCACCCTGCCGCAGACGCCGCTGGGCTATGTCCGCCTGGGCATGACCTTCGATCTGCAGCGCGGCCTGCTCGTCAATCAGCTGCAGGGCGCGCTCGCCGTCGTCGCCGTGCTGGTGATCCTCGCGGTGGCGACGACGCTCCTGCTCACGCGGCGGCTCGTGGCGCCGATGCGGCGGCTGATGCGGGCCGCGCGCGCCGTCGGCGCCGGGCGCCTCGATGTCCGCGTTCCGGTGCGCTCGTCCGACGAGCTGGGCCTGCTTACGCACGCGTTCAATCACATGACGCAGCGCCTCGCACAATCGCAGGCGCAGGTCGCGAACTACCAGCGCACGCTCGAGGACAAGGTGGCGCAGCGCACCCGGGAGCTCGAAGTCGCGACCGCGCACGCGTTCAAGCTCGCGCAGCACGACATCCTGACCGGGCTGCCCAACCGGTCGCTGCTCAACCAGCGGCTGACGCGGATCATCGCGCAGGCACAGCGCGACGGTACGCACGTCGGCTGCCTGTTCCTCGACATCGACCACTTCAAGCGCATCAACGACACGCTGGGCCACGATGCCGGCGACCAGCTGCTGAAGGCAGTCGCGCAACGCCTCGGCGGCGCGACCCGCGAGAGCGACACCGTCGCGCGGCTGGGCGGCGACGAGTTCGTCGTGGCGCTTCCCGGCCTCGATCCCGCGCAAGGATCATTCGAGGTGCTCGCGGTGATCCAGCGCATCCGCGAGTCGCTGCTCGCGCCGTTCCGCCTGTCGGACCAGACGCCGACCGTGACCTGCTCGATCGGGGTGGCGATCTATCCGCTGGACGCCCACGACGGCGGCACGCTGATCAAGCAGGCCGACACGGCGATGTACGCGGCGAAGGACGGCGGGCGCAACGCCTACCGCTTCTTCGAGGCCGAGATGAACGCCCGCATCCAGCAGCGGCTGCAGCTCGAGACCGACATGCGCCGCGCACTGATGGACGACGAGTTCTTCATCGTCTACCAGCCGCAGATCGAGATGCGCAGCGGCCGCGCCTGCGGCGTCGAGGCGCTGTTGCGCTGGCGCGATCCCGAGCGCGGCGTGATCTCGCCCTCGGAATTCATTCCGATCGCCGAAGAATCGGGAATGATCCAGGCACTGGGCGGGCGCGTGCTGCGCGACGCCTGCCGCCAGGTCGTGCAATGGCACCGCCAGGACCTGCTGCTGCGCCTGTCGGTCAACCTGTCGGTGCAGCAGCTCCAGCACGAGGACTGGATTGCGACCGTCGAGGAGGCGCTGCGCGCGAGCGGGCTGCCCGCGCATTACCTCGATCTCGAGATCACCGAGAGCATCATCATCACGCACCCGGAGCGCGCCGTCGCGACGCTGATGAAGCTGAAGCAGATGGGGATCTCGGTCACCATCGACGATTTCGGCACCGGCTATTCGAGCCTGTCGTACCTCGCGCGGCTGCCGCTGCACGGCCTCAAGATCGACCAGCGCTTCGTGCACGGTCTCGGCAAGAACGCGAACGACGAAGCGATCACCCAGGCGATCATCGCCATGGCGCATTCACTCAACCTGCGCTGCATCGCCGAGGGCGTCGAGACGCCCGCGCAGGCAGAATTCCTGAAGAGCCATGGCTGCGAGGAGGCCCAGGGCTTTCTGTACACGCCGGCACTGCCGGAGGACGAGTTCCGCGCGTGGTGGCGCGAGCGCGAACGGACGCTCGCGACCTCGACGCACCAGCCCGGACTATGGCAATGACGGTCCCGACGACGCGGCAGGGGCAGCGGCGGGTGCAAGGTCGCCCGGCACGTCGACGTCGCGCAAGACGCCCGGATCGTCGATCTCGAGCAGCGTGATCGCCGCGCGGTTCGACGCGATCAGCTCGCGCGCGCCGGCGTCGCCCGAGGACGCGAGCAGCGCGTCGAGGTGGCGGCGCGAGAAACCCACCGGATGCCCGCGCCTTCCCGCCCAGGCGGGGGCGACGATGTCCGCGCCCGCCGCCAGCGCCGCCGCGACCGACGCGATCGTCGAAGGCAGGATCCAGGGCATGTCGGCCAGCGCCACGACCCAGCCGTCGGCCTCGCGCGCGGCCGCCACGCCGCAGGCGAGCGTGGCGCCCATGCCTTCGTCGGCATTCGCGCATTCGATCGTCGCGAGGCCCGCCGCGCGCATCCCGGCGGCGAGGTCCGCGTCGCCGGGCCGCAGCACCGCGATGACCTCGGCGAGCGCCTGCCCGGCATGGATCGCCGATGCGATTCCCACCGGCGTGCCCGCGGCGACGCCGGGGGCGGATGTGACCAGCGGCGCAAGCAGCTTGTCGCCGCCGAAGCGCGATCCGCGCCCGGCGGCGAGCAGGATGCCGGCGATGCGCATCAATCCGGCAGCAAGCGGAACCTGCCGCCCCGGATCGTGACCAGCACCCGTGCGCGCTCGTCCATGCCGTTGTGGTTGGTCGCCGACATGTTGAACACGCCCTGACAGCCGACGACGTCCTTCTCGGATTCCAGCGCGTCGCGCAGCGCCGAGCGGAACGCCGCGGTCCCCGGCTTCCCGGACTTCAGCGCGATCGGAATCGCGCGCTCCAGCATCAGGCCGGCGTCCCAGGTATTGGCGCCGAAGGTCGAGGGCTTCGAGCCGAAGCGCTTCTCGTAGGCCGCGATGTAGCCCTGCGCGACCTTCTTCGTCGGATTCGAATCGGCAATCTCGTCGATGACCAGCATCGGGCCGGCGGCGAGCACCGTGCCCTCGACCTTGTCCTTGCCGAGCTTGATGAAATCGTCCGTCGCGACGGCGTGCGTCTGGTAGATCGTTCCCTTGTAGCCGCTGTCGCGCAGCGTCGCCTGCGGCAGCACGGCAGGACCGCCGACCGCCGCGATCAGGATCGCATCGGGCTTCGCGGCGATGAGCTTCAACGCCTGCCCGGTGACGCTCGCGTCGGTGCGTCCGTAGCGCTCGGTCGCGACGACCCTGACGCCGGCCTTCTCGCCCAGCGCCCCGAACACCTTCAGCCAGTTGTCGCCGTAGGGGTCGGAGAAGCCGATGAAGCCCACCGTGTGCACGCCGTGCGCAACCATGTGCTTCAGCAGCGCGGCGGCGATCAGGTCGTCGTTCTGGGTCGTCTTGAACACCCAGCGCTTCTTCGCGTCGAGGGGCTCGACGACCGCCGAGGTCCCGACCGTCGCCAGCATCGGCAGCCCGGCTTCGGCGATGACGGGCAGGATGGCGAAGGCGTTCGGCGTCGTCGACGGACCGATCAGCGCATCGATGTGGTCTTCCTGGATCAGCTTCTTGACGTTCTGCACGGCGCGCGTCGTGTCGCCGCCGTCCTCGAGCGAGATGTACTCGATGCTCGCGCCGCCAATTTCGCGCGGCAGGATGTCCCCGGTATTGCGCTGCGGGATGCCGATCGCGGACGTGGGTCCGGTCGCCGACACCATCAAGCCGATCCTGATCTGCGCAAACGCCGTCGACACCGACAGCATCGTCGCCAGGGCCAGCGCCAGGATTCTCGTCACCATGCGGCGCTCCATGAAAGCGTTGTTCGAAGGAACGCATCCTAGCAGGGCGCTGCCCAACGAAGACGGGCTGCCGCAACGTCGACCGCTTGCGGCGGGCCTCCCGCAGCCGTAGAGTATCCGGACGGCAACCCGACGTAGGAGGGCAACATGCGTCGCAGGCTCTATTTCCTCATGCCGGACTCCCCCAGCGCACGCAGGATGATGGACGACCTCCTGCTCGCGCGGGTCGAGGAACGACACATCCATTTCCTTGCGAGGCGCGGCACGCCGATGGATGGCCTGCACGAAGCCAATCATCTGCAGAAGTCCGACCTCGTCCACGGCGCCCAGGTCGGACTCGCCATCGGCACCGTCCTCGGACTCGTCGTCGGCGCGCTGCTCGTCAACCTGCTGGTCACCGAGGAGCGCTGGCAGATCGTGACCGTGCTCGGCGCAGGTCTGCTCGGCGGGCTGTTCGGTGGCTGGGTCGCCAGCATGGTGGGAAGCTCCATACCGAATTCGCGGCTCGCGCAGTTCACCAGGGCGATCGAACAGGGGAAGCTGCTGGTGATGGCGGACATCCCCGAGCGTCGCGTCGCCGAGATCCGCGAGAACCTGAGGCTGCGGCATCCGGAAGCCGAGGATCGCGGGATCGACCCGCACATCCCCGCGTTTCCCTGACCGCCTGGCGCACTCCCTCTGGCTTTTCCCCGTCGGCCCCCGCTCTCGCCGCCGTCGCGCGAATCGGCGCGGACGGAACGATCAGAGGAGAAATCAGGTCCCGAAGAACTCGCGGACGCGGTCGAACCAGTTCTTCGCGCGCGGGCTGTGCGCGTCGGGGTCCTGCTGGATGATCGATTCGAATTCGCGCAGCAGTTCCTTCTGGCGCGACGTCAGCTTGACCGGGGTCTCGAGGGACACGTGGCAGTACAGGTCGCCGGTCACCGAGCCGCGCACCGGGCGGATGCCCTTGTTCTTCAGGCGGAACACCTGGCCGGTCTGCGTCTCGACGGGGATCTTCAGCTTGGCGTGGCCGTCGAGGGTCGGGATCTCGATCTCGCCGCCGAGCGCCGCCGTCGCGAAGCTGATCGGCATCTCGCAATGCAGGTCGGCACCCTCGCGCTGGAACACCGGATGCGGCTTGAGGCCGATGACGACGTAGAGGTCGCCGCTCGGTCCGCCGTTCATGCCCGCCTCGCCTTCGCCCGACAGGCGGATGCGATCGTCCTGGTCGACGCCCGCGGGAATCTTCACCGACAGCGTCTTGTGCTTCTTGATGCGCCCGGCGCCGTGGCAGTCGGGGCAGGGGTCCGCCACGAACTTGCCCGTGCCGTGGCACTGCGGGCAGGTCTGCTGGATGGAAAAGAATCCCTGCGAGACGCGGACCTCGCCGCGCCCGTGGCAGGTCGGACAGGTCTTCGGCTGCGTGCCGGGCTTGGCGCCATTTCCGTGGCAGGTGCCGCATTCCTCCATCGTCGGAATGCGGATCTTGATCTCGGCGCCGCGTGCAGCCTCTTCCAGCGACAGGTCGAGGTTGTAGCGCAGGTCGGCGCCACGGTACATGCCGCTGCCGCCTCCGCGACCACGCTGCTGACCGAAGATCTCCCCGAAGATGTCGCCGAACGCGTCGGCAAAGCCACCGAAGCCCTCGCCTCCCCTCGCGCCGGCCGCGCCCGCACCGAAACCCATCGAAGGATCGACGCCGGCGTGCCCGAACTGGTCGTAGGCGGCGCGCTTGCGGGCATCCGACAGGACCTCGTAGGCTTCCTTGGCTTCCTTGAATTTGTCCTCGGCGTGCTTGTCGTCCGGACTGCGATCCGGATGATGCTTCATCGCAAGCTTGCGATACGCCTTCTTGATCTCGTCTTCGGAGGCGTCGCGGTTGACGCCGAGAATCGTGTAGTAATCGCGTTTAGACATGGATGATCAGGCGGCTCCCCTGCCGCATGCCGGCTCCGGCGCTACCAAGACTGCCTGCTGAAGCGAGAGTCGGTGCAATTGCCGCATACCTGCGGAGTACGTCTCGATGCAAAACGGCCGAGTTAACCGGCGCCGACGGCGCCGCGTTGAACTCGGCCAGATATTCCGTCACGCGCCGACCTGCGCCTGCGCGCTGTCCCGAATCGTGACGGAATATCGCAGGAGGTGATCAGGATCGCAAGTGCGTTACTTGCGATCCTTCACCTCCGTGTACTCGGCGTCGACGACCTTCTCGTCGCCACCCTGCGACCCGGCACCGGCGCCCGGCGCGCCCTCACCCGCACCCCCGCCCGCACCCCCCTGAGCGGCTTGCGCCTGCGCGTACATCGCCTCGCCGAGCTTCTGCGACGCGGTGGCGAGCGCCTCGGACTTCGTTTCCAGCGCTTCCTTGCCGGCGTCCTTGTCCTTCAGGAGCTCCTCGGCGTCCTTCAGCGCGGCCTCGATCTTGCCCTTCTCGTCCGCGCCGACCTTGTCGCCGTAATCGGCCAGCGACTTCTTGACGCTGTGCACGAGTCCGTCCAGGCCGTTGCGCGCCTGCACGACTTCCATCAGCTTGCGGTCTTCCTCGGCGTGGGCCTCGGCGTCCTTGACCATGCGCTGGATCTCGTCTTCCGACAGGCCCGAGTTCGCCTTGATCGTGATCTTGTTCTCCTTGCCGGTCGCCTTGTCCTTGGCCGACACGTGCAGGATGCCGTTGGCGTCGATGTCGAATGTGACCTCGATCTGCGGCATGCCGCGCGGCGACGGGGGAATGCCCTCGAGGTTGAACTGGCCGAGGCTCTTGTTGCCGGTCGAGCGCTCGCGCTCGCCCTGCAGCACGTGGATCGTCACGGCGCCCTGGTTGTCGTCCGCGGTGGAGAACACCTGCGTCGCCTTGGTCGGAATCGTCGTGTTCTTCTGGATCAGCTTGGTCATCACGCCGCCCAGCGTCTCGATGCCCAGGGACAGCGGCGTCACGTCGAGCAGCAGCACGTCCTTGCGCTCGCCCGCCAGCACCGACGCCTGGATGGCCGCACCCACGGCGACCGCCTCGTCGGGATTCACGTCCTTGCGCGGATCCTTGCCGAAGATCGCCTTGACCGTGTCCTGCACCTTGGGCATCCGCGTCTGGCCACCGACCAGGATCACGTCGCTGATGTCGGAAAGCGACACACCCGCGTCCTTGATCGCCGTCTTGCAGGGCTCGATCGTGCGTTCGATCAGGTCCTCGACCAGCGACTCGAGCTTGGCGCGCGTGATCTTCATCGACAGGTGCTTCGGACCCGAAGCGTCGGCGGTCACGTACGGCAGGTTGATCTCGGTCTGCTGCGAGCTGGAGAGCTCGATCTTCGCCTTCTCGGCGGCTTCCTTGAGGCGCTGCAGCGCGAGGACGTCGTTCTTGAGATCGACGCCCTGCTCCTTCTTGAACTCGGTGACGATGTACTCGATGATCCGCTGGTCGAAGTCCTCGCCGCCCAGGAACGTGTCACCGTTGGTCGACAGCACCTCGAACTGGTGCTCGCCCTCGACGTTCGCGATCTCGATGATCGAGATGTCGAAGGTGCCGCCGCCGAGGTCGTAGACGGCGATCTTGCGATCGCCTTCCCGCTTGTCGAGGCCGAAGGCCAGCGCGGCCGCCGTCGGCTCGTTGATGATGCGCTTGACCTCGAGGCCCGCGATGCGGCCTGCGTCCTTGGTCGCCTGGCGCTGCGAGTCGTTGAAGTACGCGGGAACGGTGATCACCGCCTCGGTGACCTCCTCGCCCAGGTAATCCTCGGCGGTCTTCTTCATCTTGCGCAGCACTTCGGCCGAGACCTGCTGCGGGGCGATCTTCTTGCCGCGCTCCTCGACCCAGGCGTCGCCGTTATCGGCCTTGACGATCTTGTAGGGCATCAGGTTGATGTCCTTCTGGACTTCCTTTTCCTCGAAGCGCCGGCCGATGAGGCGCTTGACCGCGAACACCGTGTTCTTGGCGTTGGTGACGGCCTGCCGCTTGGCCGGCGCGCCGACCAGGATCTCGCCGTCGTCGGCGTAGGCGACGACCGAAGGCGTCGTGCGCGTGCCTTCCGCATTCTCGATGACCTTGGGCGTACCGCCCTCCATGACGGCGACGCAACTGTTCGTCGTGCCGAGGTCGATGCCGATTATTTTGCTCATTTGAACGATCTCCGTGCCGCTAAAGGAATTGTCTGTCTCTGAAAATTGGGACTTGGGGGCCGCGTATCAACCGGGGAAGCGCATTCAGACAGGCCGTCCGTCGGCCTCGGCCCCGGCATCCCGGGCCTTGGCCACCGTCACCAGCGCCGGGCGCAGCACGCGGTCGTTGATCAGGTAACCCCTCTGGAACACCGTCACGACGGTGTTGGGAGCCTGGTCGCTCTCGACCGCCTGCATCGCCTGCTGGGTGTGGGGGTCGAACTTCTGGCCGACGGGATCGATCTCCGCGATGCCGGCGCGCGAAAAGGCGGCGGCGAGGCTCTTCAGCGTCAGCTCGGCGCCCGAGCGCAGCGTCTCGGCCGGGACCGTCGCGCCCGCGACCAGCGTCTGCTCGAGGGCGTCCTTGACGGCCAGCAGGTCAGCGGCAAATTTCTCGATCGCGTACTTGTGCGCCTTGGCCACGTCGACCTGGGCCTGGCGCCGGACGTTCTCGGTTTCCGCGCGGGCCCGCATCCAGGCCTCCTTCATTTCCGCGGCGTCGGCCAGTGCCTTCTGCAGCGGATCGTCGGGCGCGGAATGGCCCGCGGCGGCGGCCTGCGAACCGGTCTCCGCGGCGGATGGGACTGCGATGTCGGACGGATTGTCCTGGCTGGACGGGTCGGAGACGGTCATTGGAGTTCTTGCGTCGGGCGTGATTGACCGAGCGCAGGTGGGGCCGTGCCGGGTCAATTCAAGGGATTCGTGGGGAAATCCGCGGATTTCCCCATCTCCGGCCCCCGCCCCCGCAAAAACCGGGTCTGACCCGGATATCGAAAACCGGGTCTGACCCGGATTTCGGACCCGGATTTGCCGACGCGGGGGTCAGACCTTGGCGCCCAGTGCCTTGGCCCGCAACTGGATGTTCTCCCGCTGCGCGGCATCGGGCGGCGACGCGAGCCAGCCTTCCAGGTTGGCAAGCACCAGGTCCGTCAGCGCCGCGATCCAGCGCGGGTGCTCGTTCAGGCAGGGAATCACGTGGAACTCGCCCCCGCCGGCGCCGGTGAACGTCGCCTTGCCCTCGATGGCGATCTCCTCGAGGGTCTCGAGGCAGTCGGCGACGAAGCCCGGACAGAACACGTCGACCCGCCGCGTCTTCGCCTTGCCCAGCGCAGTCAGCGCATCCGACGTGTACGGCGTCAGCCACCGGGCGCGCCCGAACCGCGACTGGAAAGTGATCGACCATTGCCGCGACTCGAGCCCCAGCTCCTTTGCCAGCAACCGGGCCGTGGCATGGCAATGGCAGTGGTAGGGGTCGCCCCGGTCGAGGGTGACCCGCGGCACGCCGTGGAACGACAGCACCAGGTGCTCGGGCCGCGCGTGCCGGGTCCAGTAGTCGTTGACGGCCTGGGCGAGGGCGGCGATGTAGCCCGGGTCGTCGTGGAAGCTGTCGACGAAGCGCAGCCCGGGAACGTTGCGGACCTGCGCGACGTAGGCGGCGACCGCATCGACGACCGACGCCGTCGTGCTCGCCGCGTACTGCGGGTACATCGGCACGACCAGGATCCGGGTGCAGCCGGCGGCACGCATCCGGTCCATGACGCCGGCGATCGACGGTTCGCCATAGCGCATCGCGTAGTCGACGACGCAGAGGTCGGCGGGCAGCCCCCGTTCCTTCAGCCGCTGGCCGAGCCAGCCCGAGAGCAGAACCTTCTGCTTGGCGGTATGGATCGCCAGCGGCGACCCGTCGCGGGTCCAGATCGCCTGGTAGCGCTCGGCCGACTTCGACGGGCGCGTGCGCAGGATGATGCCGTGCAGCAGCGGCCACCAGACGATGCGCGGGATCTCGACGACCCGCGTATCGCTCAGGAACTCGGCGAGGTAGCGCCGCACGGCCGCAGCCGTCGGAGCCTCGGGTGTGCCGAGATTGACCAGCAGCACGCCGCTGCGAGCGATGCGGTCGTGCGAAAACGGGGGCTCGGGGCGATAGGACATTGGCGGTGGCGGGGACGCTTTCGGGAGGGCGGTTCAGCTTCGATGCGGTGGACGACGGTCGGCGAGCGACGGCGTGGGCAACGTCAATGCGCCGTGTCCAGCACGCGGCCCGATGTCGGACCGCGCTCTCCAAGCGCCCGGGTCAGGCGCTCGACGACGCCGTCGAACCATGCTACCCGCGCATAGACGTCGGGGGCCATGGGCATCGCCGCGCGCACCTGCGCTGCCGACCGGAACGGCCGGAACCGGCGAGCATACCGTCTGCGCAGGATATCGTCATGCGCAAGCTCCAGGAAACGCCAGTCGGCATAGCACTCGACCAATTCCTTGGTTTCGGCCGTCTTCCAGCTCGTACCCCCGATGTGGGCAATCGAGCTGTCGTCGACCCATTGCAGGAACCGCGACTCGAAGCCCTCGGCGATGGCGAGGAGCAGCATCAGGTGCAAGGTGTCGAGGAAGCTCACGTGGTCCTTGACGTAGACGCCGAGGCCCAATCCGGCCCGCTCGACCACGGATTGCAGATGTTCCGGCACGGCATGGTAGGTTCGCGCCTCGACATCGTAGCGCCTGGCGATGTCGCGCAGGACCGACGTGTTGAGGAACAGAAAATAGGTCTCCGGATACGGCAGCCCCGTCCTTGCGCTGACACCGCCGTAGACCGCCGTCAGGCACTGCGCCGGCCCCGGCGCGAGGTCATCGAACACCGCGGGGTCGAAGACGTAGCAATCGTGGTCGAGCAGGCCGAAGTTTCCGCTGTTGGTCTCGAGCAGCAGCGAGATGACGTCGCCGTGCGTCAGGCTGCTCCCGGGAAGGCTGCGCAGGCGGCACATCGGGTAGCGCGGGAAGCGTTGCGCGACCAGGCGCCGCTCCCATCCCCGCGCGCCGTTTGCGATCAGCCGCACGCGCACGCCCGGCGGGACCAGCGCCAGGCACGGCAGCAGGAAGTGCAGCATTCCGGGCATCACGATCACGTAGAAATGTCCGCCCGCGGCGTGCGCCTCGTCGCCGGCATGGAAACGCCGCAGGCTGCGTTCGTTGAGGAAGCGGAAGATCCGGCTGCGATTGACGCCGCGCGCCAGGATCCGGTAACCGCGCAGCAGCAGCACGCGGGGGAAGTGCACGCAGACCGCGACGAGCGGCGAGTACCCGCGCGTGCGCATCTTCCTGAGGGCGAGGCGCGTTCGCCGGACGTAATACCTGAGCGTGTCCATCGTCACCCCGGCACTGCAGCATGCGGCTCTGGACGGCGGCGTCGACCCCGGGCGACGGCGCGCCGAGCGGGTCAGTCGCCGGCAAGTTCGCGCGTCAGCGCGTTCGACAGCAGCTTGGCGGTGATGTCGACGATCGGAATGACGCGCTCGTAAGCCATGCGCGTGGGGCCGATGACCCCCAGCGTGCCGATCACCTGCCCGCCGACCTCGTAGCTCGCCGTCACGACGCTGCATTCGTCGAGCGGCATCAGGCCCGATTCCTCGCCGATGTAGATCTGCACGCCATGCGCCCGCTGCGACACGTCGAGCAGGTGCAGGAGCGAGGTCTTCTGCTCGAAGAGGTCGAACAGCCGGCGCAGCCGCTGCATGTTCGATGCGAGATCGTCGGCGTGCAGCAGGTTGCGCTCGCCGGTAACGACCAGCGCCTCGCCCTCGGACAGCGCGCCCTCGCCCGCCTCGACCGCCACCTTCATCAGGCCGGCAATGTCGTCGCGCAGCGCCAGCAGCTCGTCGGCAAGCCGCACGCGGATTGCGGCGAGCGGCTGGCCGGCGAAATTATGGTTGAAGAAGTTCGTCGCCTCGATGAGCTGCGTCGGCGTGTAGCTGCGGTCGGTGTGCAGGATGCGGTTCTGCACGTCGCCATCCTGGGTCACCACGATCAGCAGCACACGCTTTTCGGACAGGCGCAGGAATTCCAGGTGCCGGAAAGCCGCCTCGCGGCGCCTGGGCGTCACGATGACGCCGGCGAACTGCGTCAGCTGCGACAGCAGCGAGGCGGCGGTGCTGACGATCTGCTGCGGCCGATCGTTGGCGAGCTCCCCTTCGAGGCGGTGGATCTCGACCTGCTCGAGGGGCTTCACGACCATCAGGCTGTCGACGAAGAAGCGGTAGCCGCGCGGCGTGGGTACGCGCCCGGCCGACGTGTGGGGACTGGTGATGAACCCCATCTCCTCGAGGTCGGCCATGACGTTGCGCACGGTGGCCGGCGACAGTTCGAGGCCGGAATGGCGCGAGAGCGAGCGCGAGCCCACGGGCTGGCCGTCGGCGATGTAGCGCTCGACGAGCGTCTTCAGCAGGTGTTGCGCGCGGGGATCGAGCATCATGTCCACCCTATGCGGTTGCAACCTCGCGGTGCCAACCGTTCTTCTAGTTTACCGTGCGCCGGGATGCCGTTGTCCGCCGCCGCCGGACGGCTTCGATCGCCCACGCGACCGGCCATGCGGCCGACCGCGGCCGAGTGGCCCCGTATGGTTTAATCGCCGGATGCCCGCCCTCGCCTCCGGAAGCTCCGCCACGTCGGGTTCGCCTCCCCCGAATGCCGCCCCCGCGCGTTTCGCCCGGGTGGCACTGATCGGCCGCCACGGCGACCCGGGCGTGATCGAACCGCTCGACCGGATCGCCGGGTTCCTGCGCGCGCGCGGGCACGCGGTGGCGCTCGACGCCGAAACCGCCCGCTTCGCCGACGCCCGCAACGTGCCGGTCCTGTCCGACGCGCAGCTGCAGGGGGCGACCGACCTCGCGATCGTGCTGGGCGGCGACGGAACGATGCTGTCGGTCGCCCGCGCGCTGGCCCCCCACGGCGTGCCGCTGATCGGCGTGAACCTGGGCCGGCTCGGCTTCCTGACCGACATCCCGATGGCGGAGCTCGAACCGACGATCTCCGCGATGCTCGACGGGCGCTACGTCGAGGAGCGCCGCACGCTGATCACCGCGACCGTCCATCGCCGCGACGGAACGCAGGCCGAGGCGCCGGCGCTGAACGAGGTCGTCGTCAACCGCGGCGGCCTGGGCACGATGATCGAATGCGTCGTCGAGATCGACGGCCGCTTCGTCTACGCGATGCGTGCCGACGGCGTGATCGTCGCGACCCCCACGGGATCGACCGCCTACGCCCTGTCGACCGGCGGGCCGATCATCGCCCCGGCGGTGCCGGCCTTCGCGCTGGTCCCGGTGGCGCCGCACGCGCTGACCCACCGCCCGATCGCCGTGCCGGACAGCGCGACGATCGCGATCAGCGTGAGCCGCGGGCACGACGCGGCCGTCCACTGCGACGGCCAGGCGCATTTCGACCTCGCCGAAGGCGAGCGGGTCACCATGCGCCGCGCCCCGCACACGGCGCGCTTCCTGCATCCCGAGCAGCACGATTACTTCGCGATGCTGCGGCAGAAGCTGCACTGGAGCGAGACGCCCGAGCGGCTCAATCCGGGGGGCAAAGGCCGCTGATCGCATGCTGCGCCTGCTGTCGATCCGCAGTTTCGTCGTCGTCGACACGCTGGACGTCGAGTTCGATGCCGGGTTCTCGGTCCTGACCGGCGAAACCGGCGCCGGCAAGTCCATCCTCCTCGATGCCCTCGGGCTGCTGCTGGGGGACCGTTTCGAGCTGCGCCAGTTGCGACCGGGTGCCGAGCGCGCCGAGCTCGCGGCGGCCTTCGACCTTGGCGCGCAGGATGCCGCACGCGACTGGCTCGCGGCGCACGAGCTCGATTCCGGCGCCGAGCTGCTGCTGCGCCGGGTGCTCGACGCGCAAGGGCGAAGCCGCGCGTGGATCAACGGCAGGCCGGCCACCCTCGCGCAACTGGCGGAAGTGGGCGCGCTTCTGCTCGACCTGCACGGCCAGCACGCGCACCAGGCGCTCTCCGGCGCCGAGGCGCAGCGCGCACTGCTGGACGGGTTCGGGAAGCTGCGCCCGCTCGCCGACGAGCTCGCCGGCGCATGGCGGGCGTGGCGCGACGCGACCGAACGACGCGATGCCGCCGCCGCCAATGCGCGCGCGAGTGCCGAGGAGCGCGAGCGCCTCGCCGACCGCCAGCACGACCTGAACGCGCTCGCGCTGGCGCCAGGCGAATGGGAGGAACTGTCGTCGACGCAGCGTCGGCTCGCCAATGCCGCAGGGCTGATCGACGCGACCGCACAGGCCTCCGCCGCGCTCGCCGAAGGCGACGACGCGCTGGCGAGCCGCCTGGCGCAACTCATCCACCGCCTGACCCAGGCCGCGGACCTCGACCCCGCGCTCTGCGCCGTCGTCGAGCTCGTCACCCCGGCGGCGATCCAGCTCGACGAGGCGGCGCGCTCGCTGCGCGACTACCAGCGGCGCCTCGATCTCGATCCTGCCGAGCTCGCGCGCGTCGAGGCGCGCCTGGGCGCGATCCACGACCTGGCGCGCAAGCATCGGGTGCGCCCCGAGGAGCTGCAAGCGCTGCAGCAGGCGACCGCGCAGCGCTTGCAGGAGCTCGACGCGGCGTCCGATGCTGCCGCGCTCGACCGGGCGGTCGACGCGGCGCTCGCGCGCTACGACGCACTCGCCCGCAAGCTGAGCACCGGCCGCGCCGCTGCCGCGAAATCGCTGGCGGTGCGCGTCGGCGCGACCATGCAGGAGCTCGCGATGGCGGGCGGACGCCTGGAGATCGCGCTGCCCCCCGAGGCTGCGCCGACCAGCCACGGGCGGGAGGGCGTCGAGTTCCGCATCGCGACCCATCCCAAGCAGCCGGTGGGACCGCTGGGCCGCGTCGCCTCGGGAGGCGAGCTCGCGCGCGTGGCGCTGGCGATCCACGTCGCCGCCAGCGACGTCGGCGACATCCCGACGCTGGTCTTCGACGAGGTCGACACCGGCATCGGCGGCCCCGTCGCCGCGACGGTGGGTCGCATGCTGCAGACGCTCGGCGCGCGGCGCCAGGTGCTGTGCGTGACCCACCTGCCGCAGGTCGCCGCCCATGCCGACCATCACTATCGCGTCGCCAAGACCGGCGACGGCGACAAGGTGTCGAGCGAGCTTGCGCATCTCGCGTCGACGGCGCGGATCGACGAGCTGGCGCGGATGCTGGCGGGAAGCGCGATCACGTCGAAGACGCGCGCGCATGCGAAGGAGCTCTACGAGCAGCATCGCCGCGGCAGCGCTGCGTAGCGTCGCCCTGCGGGACGTGAATGCGGCGGGCGGCGGGTGGCGGCTGCCCGGGGACGTCGGGGCGCTGTTCCGCCCCGATGCCCGTTCAGCGGCGGGAGTTCGAAGCGGTCGCGATGTACCGCGGCTTGGCGCGGGCGACGTGACGGACCTTGGCGCGAGTGTTCCGGACCTTGACGACGTGCGCGCGCCGGGGCTTGGCCATCGCCAGCGACCCGCCCGTCTCCAGCCAGTAGCGGACACGCTGCGCATCGGCGAAGCGGGTGTACTTGCCGAAGGAATCGAGCAGTACGATGACGAAAGGCTTGCTCGCGATGTTGACCAGCATGACGACGCAGTGTCCGGCCTCATTGATGAAGCCCGTCTTCTGCAGCGTCATGTCCCAGGAATGGCCGCGCACCAGCGCATTCGAGTTCAGGAAGCCGATCGTCCGTCCGGTCGGGCTGATCTCCACCGAATGCTCGGGCGTGGTCGTGAACTTGCGGATCAGCGGATAGGTCGCTGCCACCTGAACGAGCTTCGCCAGGTCGACCGCCGTCGACACGTTCTGCGGCGACAGGCCGGTGGGCTCGATGTAATGCGTATGCTCGAGACCGAGCTCGGCCGCCTTGCGGTTCATCGCCGCGACGGCCGCCGCAGTGCCGCCCGGGTAGTAACGCGCGAGCGCCGATGCGGCGCGGTTCTCGGAGGACATCAGCGCCAGCCGCAGCATTTCGCGGCGCGGCAGCGTCATGCCCATGCCCAGCCGCGAATGCGTGCCTTTCAGGTAATCGATGTCGTCCTTGTCGATCTCGATCGGCTCGTCCATCGGCTGCTTCGCGTCCAGAACGACCATCGCCGTCATCAGCTTGGTCACCGACGCGATCGGCGTCACGGTATCGGCCGCCTTGGAATAGACCAGACGATCCGAATCGGCCTCGAGCACCACGGCATTCGCCGATCCCAGCTTCAGGCGGGCCGGGTCGAGTTCGGGCGACGCCGCCCAGGCATGGGCTGCGACAAGGCTCGCGAAAACAAGGGGTAGCAGGCGCTTCATCAGCAAAACTCTCACTATCGTAAGCCGCCTTATCGCATGGGCGCCGCGGCCGCGTCAACGACTTTTCAAAACGAGTAGCCTACAGAAGCGGTCAAGCGCCCCGGACTGTTGCAGATGCCGCAGCGACCGGCGCGGCGTCGGGTCCGGGCAACTCCGGTTCCGGCAACCCGTCCGGATCCGCGGATTGCGCGCCGCGCCCGCCGCTTTCCCCTTCGCCTTCCCCGTCCCTGCCGCGCCGCTCGTCCTGCTGCAGCCGCCACATTCGGGCGTAGACGCCATCGGCCGCCAGCAGCGCCGCGTGGGTGCCGCGCTCCACGATCCGGCCATGGTCGAGCACCAGGATCTCGTCGGCGTCGACGATCGTCGACAGGCGGTGGGCGATGGTCAGCGTCGTGCGGTCGCGGGCGATCTGCTTCAGCTCGGCCTGGATCGCCTTCTCCGAGCGCGAGTCCAGCGCGGAAGTCGCCTCGTCGAAGATCAGGATCGCCGGCTGCTTGAGGATCGCGCGCGCGATCGCCACGCGCTGCTTCTCGCCCCCGGAGAGCTTCAGTCCGCGCTCGCCCACCGGCGTCTGGTAGCCCTCGGGGAGTCGCGAGACGAAATCGTGGATCTGCGCGAGCCGCGCCGCCTGCACGATCTCGTCGTGCGAGGCGCCGGGGCGACCGTAGGCGATGTTGTATTCGATCGAGTCGTTGAACAGCACCGTGTCCTGCGGCACGATGCCGATCGCCGCACGCAGCGTCGACTGCTGCACGTCGCGCAGGTCCTGCCCGTCGATGAGGATCCGCCCACTGCCGACGTCGTAGAAGCGGTAGAGCAGGCGCGCGAGCGTCGACTTGCCCGAGCCCGACGGGCCGACGACCGCGACGTTGTGGCCCGCGGGGATCGAGAACGTGACGTCGTGCAGGATCTGCCGGTTCGGCTCGTAGGCGAAATCGACGTGCTCGAAGCGCACCGCCGCACCCGTGGTGACCAGCGGCGGCGCACCCGGCCGGTCGGTGATCTCGGCGTTCTCGCCCACCAGCCGGAACAGGCGCTCCATGTCGGCCATCGCCTGCTTGATCTCGCGGTAGAGGACGCCCAGGAAATTGAGCGGGATGTAGAGCTGGATCATGAAGGCGTTGACCAGCACCAGGTCGCCGATGGTCATCTTGCCGTCGACGACGCCGACCGTCGCGCGCCACATGATCATCGCCACCGCGACGGCAATGATCGCGCTCTGCCCGACGTTGAGCGCAGACAGCGAGGTCTGGCTCCTGACTGCGGCCTTTTCCCAGCGCTGCAGACTTTCGTCGTAGCGCCGAGCCTCCCATTCCTCGTTGCCGAAGTACTTGACGGTCTCGTAGTTCAGCAGGCTGTCGATCGCCCGCGTGTTGGCCTTCGAGTCGAGCTCGTTCATCTCGCGCCGGAAATGCGTGCGCCACTCGGTGATCGTCACCGTGAAGAAGATGTAGAGCGCGAGCGCCACGGCGGTGATCGCCATGAACGACCAGTCGTAGCGGGCGATCAGGATGCCCGAGACCAGGGCGATCTCGACCAGCGTCGGCAGGATCGAGAACAGCGTGTAGCTGATCAGGGTCGAGATGCCGCGCTGCCCGCGCTCCACGTCGCGGGTGAGCCCGCCCGTCTGCCGCGCGAGATGGAAGCGCAGCGACAGCGCGTGCAGGTGGCGGAACACCTCGAGGCCGATCCTGCGCACCGCGCGCTGCGTCACCTTGGCGAAGACGAATTCGCGCAGCTCGGTGAACAGCGTCGTCGACAGACGCAGCAGCGCGTAGACGACCAGCAGCGCGAGCGGGACCGCGAGCATCGCCGTGCGCTGGTCAAGGCTGTCGACGATCCGCTTCATCACCAGCGGAACGCCGACGTTCGCCAGCTTGGCCAACACCAGGCAGGCGAGTGCCACGGACACGCGGACGCGGTAATCCCACAGGTAGGGCAGCAGCGTGCGGATCGTCTGCCAGTCGCCGTGGCGCGTGCGCGGCGCGGTGTCCGTTGCAGGCAGCGGCAGCGAGGACGTGGAGCGGTTGCGCATCGCTTCAGTCTAGCAGGGGTGATTCCCCCTCACCCCAACCCTCTCCCGCTCGACTCCCTCTCGCCTTTGGAGGAGAGGGTTGGGGTGAGGGGACCACGAAATCATCGCCGCGGCCATCCGCTGCGCCACCACTCGTCGCCGCCGTAGCGCAGCACGCCCATGGCGACGCGGACGACGCCGTAGGCGACCCACGACAGCGCCTTGGCGAAGCGCGAGCGCTGCGCCCAGTCCTGCGGCGGGACAGGTCGCGCCCCCGCGTCGATCATCTGCACCAGCTCGGCGCGCAACTCGTGGGCGAAGACTTCGTCGCGCACGAATACGTTCGCCTCGCGCGCCATCAGGAACGAATACGGGTCGATGTTCGACGACCCGACCGTCGCCCACCGCGAATCGACGGTCGCGACCTTGGCGTGCAGGAACGAGCGGTGGTATTCCTGGATCGTCACTCCCGCTGCAAGCAGCTGCCCGTACAGCGCGCGCGACGCCCAATGCAGGAGCTTGAACTCGACGCGCGCCTGCAGCAGCAGCGTCACGTGCACGCCGCGCGCCGCCGCCGCGATCAGCGCGCGCCGGAACCGCACGCCGGGGAAGAAATAGGCGGTGGCGATGATGATCTCGAAACGCGCGGTGCGCAGCCCGGCGAGGTAGGCGCGCTCGATGTCCCGCCGGTGGCGCAGGTTGTCGCGGATGGTGAACTTCGCCGTCTGCGTACCGGTCGCGGCCACGCGCCTCTCGTCGGCGAACAGCGGAACGGCTGAGCTGCGCAGCTGGGTGAACTCGACGATCGCCCACACGCGCTGCATCGTTTGCACGATCGGCGCGAGCAGCCTGCCGCGCACGCAGACGGCGAAATCGACGCGCGGCGGCTTGTGCCCCGGTGCGTTCATGTCGTCGATGATGTTGATGCCCCCGACGAAGGCAATCCGTCCGTCGACGTGGCACAGCTTGCGATGCAGGCGCCGCAGCCGGTGCGACCGGAACTGCCAGGGCGCGATCTCGGGCCGGTATTTGAGGAGGTCGACGCCGCCGCGGATCAGGCGCTGCTCCAGCGCATCGGTCAGGTAGTGGCGCGCGCCCCAGCCGTCGACCAGCACGCGCACGGAGACGCCTCGCGCGGCGGCCGCCACCAGCGCCTCGGTGATTCGACGCCCCGCGGCATCGTCGGCGAAGATGTAGGTCTCGATCCATATCTCGCGCTCGGCCGCGGCGAAGGCCTCGAGCAATGCCGGGAAGTATTCCGCCCCCTTGCGCAGCAGGGTGACGGCATTCCCTGCCGTGTAGCGATTCATTGCGAGGCCGGCATGGCGCACGGTCACCGCGGGCGCTGTTGGGTGATCTCGAAAGTCGCCGCGAGCGCGGCGTGGTCGGACATTCGCGCGCCCGCGGTGACGTAGTGGACCTTGGCGTCGACGACGTTCAGCCCGCGCGCATAGATGCGGTCCAGCCTGAACACCGGAAGCAGGGACGGGTAGGTGCGCGCGGGGCGGCCGGTGACTTCCTCGAACACCTCGGTGAGGTGCAGCGCATCGGTCAGCGTCCGGTCCCCCTTGCTGCGCCAGTCGTTGAAGTCGCCGGCGATGATCAGCGGCGCCGAATGCGGCACAGTGGCCTCGATCCGGTCGACCAGCGCGCGGATCTGCACCTGCCGGCCGCGCTCGAAGAGCCCGAGGTGGACGTTGATGCAATGCAGGGCCGACAGGCCCTCGCCCATCGATATCTCGCAATGAAGCAGGCCGCGGCTCTCGAACAGGTGCGCCGAGATGTCGAGGTTCTCCTGCGACAGCATCGGGAAGCGCGACAGCAGCGCGTTGCCGTGGTGGCCGTGCGGGTAGACCGCGTTCTTGCCGTACGCGACCTCGTGCCAGTAGGCATCCGCAATGAACTCGTGCTGCGGGCTGCCCGGCCAATCGACGTAGCGATTGGCATGCCGCTCGTGAGTGTGCAGCACCTCCTGCAGGAACACGATGTCCGCGTCGAGGCCGCGCAGCCGCTCGCGCAGCTCGTGGATCACCATTCGCCGCTTGAGCTGCGAGAAACCCTTGTGGATGTTGTAGGTCGCGACGGTGAAGCGGGTCGGCGATGCGTCGGGCATGGTATCCATCTTAGCGTGCCCGCTCCCTCCAACGTGGCTTCGCAAGATCGGCAGATGGGTACTGCCGGGCGGGAATCAAGCCCCGCTGGGCCAAGGGGCGCTACGTCAGCACTTCATTCCACTCCTGCAGCGTCCCGCGCGCCGCGGCTCCAGTCTCGCAGGCGATGTCGAGCACCCCCTCGCCTGGGCTCGTCAGCCCCTGCCCTTGCGCGAGTACCGCCAGGCGATGATCCAGAGACCGATGCCTGCCACGAGCAGCGCCGCGTGGAGCATTCCCAGGGTCACGTCGACCTCCCACTCGCCCGGCTTCGTCGGTGACTGCCGGATGCCGATGGCAAGTGCAAGCGCCGCCACGACGCATACCAACGCGCCGAGGCGAGCGATATTGCGGCGGCACGCGGCTGCGTGCTCCCGAGTCACTTCACCTCGACGGCAAGGATGTGCAGGTCGGTCCGCCCCACGTTCTCGACAAAGTGCGGACCGATCGGGCCTGTCCACAGGGCCTTTCCCGGCTCGGGCGGCGCGACCATCGTCCTCGAGTCCATGAGGACGTTGCCTTCCGGGTCGTATCGGACGAAATCGCTCCAGCTCAGGACGTAGAGCGCGGCACACCATTCGTGGGCGTGCACCGGAGTGCGCTCGCCCGGTCTGACCTTCGTGTCCAGCACGCGCACCCGGTCGTTCTCCAGCAGCAGGGCATGGTGATCCGCGGCCCTGGCCATCGCGTCGAGCAGGTGCGTTGCCGGGCGCTGCGGGGCGGCCCCATTGGCGTCGTTCATGAAGCTCCGTTTATCTGCACGATGGGCAAAAGCCTACACCTTCGCGCCGCGGCGTCTACCGAATCGCTGACCCGCCCTGCACCATGCTCGCCGGCAGACGCCCCTGCCCCGGGTCCACGCGCCGAGCCTCAAGGGCCACCCTGCGATCACTCCTGCGGAAGCAACGCGGCGCCGCGCTCCTGCAGCAGCTCGCGCAGGATAGAGCGGTGGCATCGGTCCTCACGCTCGCAGTAGCACCCGACCGAGAAGTTCGCGTGATGCGACAGCGCGGCCAGGAGATCGAGGGTGTGGGCAGCGTCGGGGGCAGCCATCTCCGAGCGGTACGTCCGCTTGAAGGCCGCACGATGCGCGCCGCCATCGGTTCCCTCGAATCAGCTGACCTGGCGTCGGCCGGCGGCGGTCAGCTCAGAATTCGCGCCCCAGCTTGCGATCGAGCGAGTAAGGCCCGCCGCCGCGCAGCACGATCGCGAGCATGACCAGGGCCCACATGAGCGGGTGCTCGTAGCCGGGGCCGGTCCAGCCGAACTTGGACTTGTACTCGTAGGCGATGACCGACATCTCGATGGCGATGCCTGCCGCGAAGAAACGGGTGAACAGGCCCAGCGCGACGCACAGCCCGCCCAGCGTTTCGAGCAGGATGAGGACCACGGCGAGCGGCTCGGCGGGCTGGATGCCGCGCTTCACGAGCGCAAAGGCGGCCGTCGGCCCAAGGCCCGCCAGCATCTTGGGAACGCCATGAGGAAGGATCATCAACCCCGCCGTAATGCGCACCAGCGCCCAGGACACCGGCTCGGCCCATGCGTAGAACGGCCCGAGCCCCGGGAACAGCAGCTTCGTGTTCACTCCTTCCAGTGCTCCTCCGAATGCGTGGTTGTCCTGGGACCTGTTTTATTGTCGCTGCGGGCGGGGCCGGTCCCTACGGATCGTCCGCGGACGCTAAGGTACGACAGCTTCCGCGGGGAAGTGCGAGTGCCCGGCCGCCGACCACGCCGCGGCCGCCGCCGTCGAAGCTGCGGTCAGGCTGACGCCTGCGTCTCCCTGGTACGCGTCGAGTGGACGAACGCGAGACGCCACCCCGATCGGTGGCGACGCAGCACCGCCGTCTCCAGCCATGACACCGGAACAGGGTCGGCGCCGAGCGTGTCAGCGATCGAGCCGTGGTTCACGTAGACGACCACCCCAAGGTCGCCCTGCTGCTCGACCTGCGGCGCGTTCACCGACCATTGGTATCGCTTGCCCTCGGCGTAGGACCTGCCCATCAGGTCCAGCAGCTCGCGGCCGGTCATGTGGACGCCGTTCTCGAAGGCGTGGAAATCCTCGCAGAGAAGCTCCGCGAGGCCCGCACGGTCGTCCTTGCCGACGGCCGCAAACACACCTTCGACTGTCGCAACCAGGTCCTGGGCATCGGAGTTCAAGCGGATTCCTCCCGTGGTCGTCACAAGCTGTCGCCTCGTTGTCTGCCGTGAACGAGATGGCACCACAGTGACAGACTCCGTTGATCTGCATGCGACCTCCTTCGATCCTGCGCGGACGTATCCGATGCGGTCCCTGTCTCAGCCGGGCGAGTGCAGGAAGCTGTACTCGCCGATCTCCGACTCTCCCGCGTCGCCCACGGCGACCAGGCGCATGCGCATCGTGAACGCCGGCATCGTCTTCAGCCACGCCGGCGACGGAATGACGAGCACCTCGCCCGTTCGCGCATCGAACGGAACGTCGGCAAGACGCACGTCGGGCTCGGCGCCCCCTTGCACGCGCACGAGGTCGACGCGCTGCACGCCAGCGAGCGGCGCGCGCAGGTGGCGCAGGCCATAGAGGCGCACCCGGGGTGCCAAGCGCCGGTAGAGCTCGGCCTCGGCCGCCGAATCGGGTGCGCACCCGGCCTCGGCAATGCGGCGGGCGAGCGCGCCATCGTCGAGCGCGTCGAGGCAGGGGCCCTGGGCCATGCACCGAGGATAGCAATCATTTCCGGGGATGTGTAACGGCACGGCGCCTCGTTACACATCCTCGATGCGACCCACCCGCGACCCACCCCCCATCACGACCAGGAGACACCGATGATCACCAACACCGCAAGCGGCACCAACCTCCACGAGATCGCCCCCGGCATCTACCGGATCAACACGCCGGTCGAGATCCCGGGCGGGTTCGGCTTCAACTTCAACCGGTACCT
>JAJXTF010000157.1 GCA_021784125.1 Pseudomonadota bacterium
TCCGATCTCGGTGCCACCCAGGCTGCCGAGGCGTTGAAGCTCCTCGCCCGAGCCGGGACCTCGCTCGCGGGACGCCTGCTGGTGCTCGACGCACTCGCGATGCACTGGCGCGAGCTCATGGTGCCGCGCGACCCCGACTGCAGGGTCTGCCGCGAACGCCCGCCGGCGCCCCCCGGCTAACGGCGCCCGGTCGCTGCCGCCCGGCGACTGCAGGCACCGACTTCGCCTTCCTTCGCCTGCGCGGCGGCCCAGGCCTCGAATTCGCCGATGCCTCGCTGGCGCAGCGTCGCGTCCGCCGCTTCCAGCGCCGACTCGAAGTCCGGTTCTGCGAGCGTGCAGGCCGCGCTCGCCTCGAGGATCCTCGCCGCCAGCGCCTGCGCCGCAGCGCGAGACTTCGCGTCGGCGGCGTCGATCTCAGCGATGCGCGCCCCGGCCCGGCGCAATGCGAAGGTCGCGGCGCGCTCACCCAGCGCCTGGCCGAGCTTCGCGCAGGCGGCGCGCAGGGGCTCGCTGCGCTCCCTGGGATCGGCGCACAGCAGGTGCAGCGCCGATGTCCAGCCGAGATCCTGCTCGAGCGCGTAGGTCGCGGCAGCCTTCGCCTTGGCTGCGGGGTCGATGGGCAGCGGGTAGCCGCGCAGGTATCCCCACCATTGCTGCGGGCCCTGGCTCCAGTAGTCGTCGAAGCGCGGCGCGGCTGCGGCTTCGTCGACGTACGCAACGGCGGCGTTCGCCTGGCCGCGCAGCAACGCCCGGTATCCCAGCAGGAATGTCGGAACCCCGTTACCCTGGTCGCGGACGGCCCAGTCCGCCAGCCGGTCGACGGCGGCGCACTCGGGAAGCTGCGGCTGCGTCGGCTGCATGCACGCGAACGCGAGCGATGCGAGGTAGAGACGGTCGTCCGGTGCGGCGACGCGCGCCGCCGCCAGGTTGTGCACCTTCGATGCGATGTCGGTGAGATCGAATTGCGCGGCGAGCCAGTGTTCGCGCGGAGCGTCGACGGCGAGCAGGCGCAACCGCAGGTCGGAATCGAGCCGGTCGAGCTCGGCACGCCAGCGCGAAGGGCGCGGAGCCGCTGCGGCCTCGATCGCCGCGCTGGCCGCGGCGGGCAGCGCCGCCGACGGCTGCAAGGCGGGCCCCTTGGCGCCGTTCCCTTCCACGACGGGTGCGAGCGGCGGCGGCTCCATCGGGTTGCGCGCCTGCGCAGCCGCGAGCGCGGGAATCGCGGCGAATGCAATTGCGGCGAGCCATGCAATCCTGCGCAGCTTCGTGTGTGTCATCGATCCATCCTGAGTGTCCGGGAGACAGTACCGCAGTTCGATCGCAGGCTCAAACGGCGGTTCAGTCGCGATGTCCCGGCATTGGCGCCCGCGGTGGCAGTGCCGGGCTCGCTTGCCGCGCCACCCGTGACGGCCGTCGCGCACGCTCGCGCTCGACGTCCCCTCGCCTGCCGCCCCGATCCATCGGTGCCGATCCGATACCCGCCACCGCATGCCTCACGCCGAAGGTGACGCGGCGCGCGGGGATGCGCAGCGGACGCGAGGGACGCGCAGCGGCGCGAGGTCAGCCGAACAGGAACTTGCGCTGCAGCGCCCAACCTTCCTGGGGCGTGCGCTTGAAGCCGCTCTTGGCGAAGAGGTGCCAGCGTCCGACGACGTAAGCGACCAGCACCGCGGCGTCGGCAGCCGCATCGCCGTGCCAGGCGTTGGCCGCCTGGGCGATGCGCAGCGACTGGCGCAGCGTCGCCTCCAGCTTCTCGATCAGCTGGTTGATGCGCGCCTGCAGGCGCTCGTCCTCGTTGACCAGCGCATCGCCGATGAGCACGCGAGTCATCCCCGGGTTCTTCTCGGCGAAGCGCAACAGCATGACGACGGTCTGCTCGGCTTGCGCGGTTCCATCCTGGGTCTCGGCCTGGATCTTGTTGGCCAGCGAGAACACGGTGGACTCGATGAATTCGATCAGGCCCTCGAACATCTGGGCCTTGCTCGCGAAATGCCGGTAGAGCGCAGCCTCGGAGACCGACAGCTTCGCCGCCAGCGCTGCGGTCGTGACCTTCTCGCCCCGCGGCGTCTCGAGCATCGCCGCCAGCGTCTGCAGGATCTGGAGCCGGCGCTCGCCGGGCTTCATCGCCATCGTGATCGCCGTCCGTGCCGTCAGGCGCTCACGCGCCCGGGGGCGTCGTCGGCGCGGATCATCGTCCCCACGCCCTGGTTGGTCAGCACCTCGAGCAGCAGCGCATGGTCGACGCGTCCGTCGATGATGTGGGAGCTCTTGACGCCGTTCCTCACGGCGTCGAGCGCCGAGCCGATCTTGGGCAGCATGCCGCCGTGGATCGTGCCGTTGGCGAACAGCGCTTCGATCTCGCTCGCCGTGAGCCCGGTCAGCAGCCTGTCGCTCTTGTCCAGCACCCCGACGGTGTTGGTCATCAGCACGAGTTTCTCGGCCTTGAGCGTCTCGGCGAGCTTGCCTGCGACGAGATCGGCATTGATGTTGTAGGCCTCGCCCGCGTCGCCAACGCCGATCGGGGCGATTACCGGAATGAAATCGCGCGAATCGAGGAGCGCGATCAGCTCCGGGTCGATGCGTTCGATCTCGCCGACCAGGCCGATGTCGACCGGCTCGCCCTGCCCGCTCTCGCTCTTCAGCAGCATCTTGCGCGCGTGGATGAACGCGCCGTCCTGGCCGGTCAGCCCGACCGCCTTGCCGCCCTGCTGGTTGATCAGCCCGACGATCTCCTGGTTGAGCTCGCCCAGCACCATCTCGACGACGTTCATCACCTTTTCGTCGGTGACGCGCATGCCCTGCCGGAACTCGCTCTTGATTCCCATCTTGGTCAGGAGCTCGCCGATCTGCGGGCCGCCGCCGTGCACAACGACCGGGTTCATGCCGACGAGCTTCAGCATGACGACGTCGCGCGCGAACCCTGCCTTCAGATCCGCCGCGGTCATCGCATTGCCGCCGTACTTGATGACGATCGTCCGATCGTGGAAGCGGCGGATGTAGGGCAAGGCCTCGGCGAGAATCTGCGCCTTGACGGCCGCACTGACGGGATCGTTGGACATGGCGGGAACGGGCGCCGCGAAGGGGTGGGTCGCGGCATGCGCGGGATTGTACCCGAACGCCGGACGCGCCCGTGGCTGCGCGCCGGGCGACGAGTGAGTGCTGACAAGGGGGCACGCGGGGCCGGTCCCCGGCCCGCATCGGCGAACCCCCGCCGGCCGGTGCAATTTGGTATCGTTGCCGCCCATGCCGAGCTACCTGACGGACGCCGTCCCGCTGTCGGAAATCCGCCGTGCGCTCGTCACCAAGCTGCGCCACCACGGCGACGTGCTGCTGACCTCGCCGGTGTTCAGCGCGCTGAAGCACGCGGCGCCGCAGGTCGAGATCGACGCGCTGGTCTACCGCGAGACCGCGCCGATGCTCGCCAACCATCCGGCGATCGCGCAGATCCACACGATCGACCGCGACTGGAAGCGGCAAGGCATCGCGCGGCAAGTCGCCGCCGAGTGGCGCCTCTACCGGGCGCTGCGCGCGCGCCGCTACGACCTGCTGATCCACCTGACCGAACATCCGCGCGGTCTGTCGCTGGCGGCGTTGCTCAACCCCCGCTACGCAGTGACGCGCGAGCGTCCGGCGCAGGGCCGGGCCTGGCGCGCGCGTTTCACCCACTTCTACCGCCTCCCGAAGGCGACGCCGCGGCACGCGGTCGAGGCCAATCTCGATGCGCTGCGGCGCATCGGCATCCAGCCCGATGCGCCGACGCGCAGGCTCGTGCTCGTCCCCGGCGCCGCCGCCGAGGCGAAGGTCGACGCGCTGCTGGCCGGGCACGGCCTGGTGCCGCGGGGCTTCGTGCAGGCGCATCCGGGCTCGCGCTGGATGTTCAAGTGCTGGAGCGTCGACCGGACAGCGGCGCTCCTCGACCGCATCGCCGCCGACGGCCACCGGATCGTCGTGACCGGCGCACCCGACGCCCGCGAGCGCGAGCTCGTCGCGTCGATCCTTGCCGCGGTCTCCCCGCAGACCCGCAACGGCATCGTCGACCTCACCGGGGCACTCACGCTGTCCGAGCTCGCCGCGCTCACCGCCCGCGCGCGCGCGTTCGTGGGCGTCGACACTGCGCCGATGCACATCGCCGCGGCGATGGGGACCCCGACGCTCGCGCTGTTCGGTCCCTCGGGCGAGCAGGAATGGGGGCCATGGATGGTGGCAAGCAGTATCGTCGTGTCGACGGCGCATCCCTGCCGACCCTGCGGCATCGACGGCTGCGGCGGCGGCAAGGTCTCGGAATGCCTGACCACGCTGGCCGTCGACGACGTGCACGCCCGGTTCACCTCGCTGCTCGCGCAGACGGCTGCACCGACGCGGCGATGAAGCTCGCCGTCGTCCGCCAGCGCTACACGCCTTTCGGCGGCGCCGAGCGCTTCCTCGAGAACGCGCTCGCGGCGCTGGCCGAGCGCAACGTCGCGGTGACGCTCTATACGCGCCAATGGCCGCAGACGCCGATGAAGTCGATCGCGACGCGCATCGTCGACCCGTTCCACGTCGGCGGACTGTGGCGCGACATCGGCTTCGCGCGCGCGGTCTGCCGCGCCCTGGAGCGCGACCGCGCGGGACTGGTCCAGTCGCACGAGCGGCTGACCTGCTGCGACATCTTCCGCGCCGGCGACGGCGTGCACGCCGTCTGGCTCGACGAGCGCCTGCGCCGCGCCTCGTTCGCGAGGCGGCTCTCCGTGCGGATCAATCCGCATCACCGCTACCGGATCGCCATCGAGCGGAGGATGTTCGCGAGCGCGCGTCTGAAGGCGGTCATCTGCAACTCGGGCATGGTGAGGGACGAGATCCGCGAGCGCTTCGGCGTCCCCGAGGAACGCCTGCACGTCGTCTACAACGCCGTCGACACCGATGCGTATTCGCCGGACCTGCGCTCGCACCGGCTGCGGGTGCGCGCGCGCCACCACATCGCCGAAAGCTCGACCGTGTTCCTGCTCGTCGGATCGGGCTTCGAGCGCAAGGGCGCCGCGACCGCGATCGACGCGCTGGCCCGGCTCGACAGCCGATCGCACCTGATCGTCGTCGGCCGCGACAAGCACCTGCGGCGCTATGCCGAGCGGGCGCGCGCGCTGGGGCTTTCGGGCCGGGTGACGATCACCGGACCCCAGGCGGACCCGCGACCCTATTACGGCGCCGCCGACGCGTTCGTCCTTCCCACGCTCTACGACCCCTGCCCGAACGCGGCGCTGGAAGCGATGGCCTGCGCGCTGCCCGTGGTCACCAGCATCAAGTCGGGCGCCGCCGAGCTGGCACTCGCCAACGACGCGGGGCTGGTGTGCCCGGCGGGTGACGCCGCCGGTCTCGCGGCGCACATGCGGGCCCTGCACGACCCGGCGCTGCGCGCGCGGATGGGCGGGAACGGCCGCGAGGCGGTGTTGCCGCTCACCTCGGCGGCGATGACCCAGAGGCTCCTGGCGCTCTACCGCGATCTGCTCGGCGCGACACTGACGGGGTGAGCTCCGAAGGCCGGCCCGACGGGGAGTCGCCGGGGCCTGCGCTATACTGCGCCGCAGTGAACGCGGCACCTACCGCGCGCCGGTGACAGGCGTGCATCTCTATCGTCGCCTGCTGCAATACGTGCGCCCGTACTGGTGGGCGTTCGGCCTCGCCGTGGTCGGCATGGCCGTGGTCGCCGCCGGCGACCTGATCATGGCGATGCTCGTCATCCCGATCGTCAAGAACTTCCAGGCGCCCGACCCCGCGCGAACGCAATGGCTGCCGCTGGCGGTCGTCGGCGTTTTCCTGTTCCGGGGCATCGGCTCCTACGTCTCCGAATACGGAATGGCCTACACGGGCAACCGGGTCGTGTTCGACCTGCGGCGCGCGCTGATCGACAAGCTGCTGCGCCTGCCCACCGCCTACTACGACGTCACCCCCGCGGGCGTGGTCCAGTCGAAGCTGACCTTCGACGCGCACCAGCTCGCATCGGCGGCATCGGGGACGATCACGACGGGGATCCGCAGCTCGCTCACGATTGCCGCGAGCCTGGGCTGGCTGCTCTGGATCAACTGGAAGCTGACGTTGATGACGTTCTTCGTGCTGCCGATCGTCGCCTTCGTCATCCGCTACTTCAGCCGTCGCCTGCGCCGGATCGCCCGCGACGTGCAGACGCGGACCGCGGCAATGACGCACGTGCTCGAGGAAATGATCAGCGGGCACCGCATCGTGCGCGTGTTCGGCGGAGAGGCCTACGAGCGCGAGCGCGCGGTCAAGGCGGCGAACGCGCTGCGCACGTCGATGACCAAGCAGTCCTCGTCGGGCGCGGCGAGCTCCCCGATGACGCAGATCCTGGCGGCGATCGCCGTCGGCGTCATCATCTACGTCGCGCTGTCGCAGAGCCAGACCGGCAAGCTCGACCTCGGCACCTTCGCGTCCTATCTCGTCGCCCTGCTGACGCTGCTCGAGCGCCTGAAATCGCTGTCCGGCATCAACGCGGCGATCCAGCGCGGACTGGCCGCCTCCGAGAGCATCTTCGGCCTGCTCGACCGCGAGGTGGAGCCGGACGAAGGCAGCGTCGCCCTCGACCGCGCCGCCGGCGAGCTGCGCTTCGAACGCGTCTCGCTGCGCTATCCGGGCACCGAGCGGGAGGCGCTGTCCGACGTGACGCTGACGATCAGGCCCGGCGAGACCGTCGCGCTGGTCGGCAGCTCGGGCAGCGGCAAGACCTCGCTGGTGAGCCTGGTGCCGCGCTTCTACGAACCGACCGCGGGCCGGCTGTTCATCGACAACCACGACATCACGACGCTGACCCTCGCGAGCCTGCGCGCCCAGGTCGCGCTGGTGTCGCAGGACGTGCTGCTGTTCGACGACACGGTCGCCGCCAACATCGCCTACGGCGCGCTGGCGACGACACCGCGCGATGCGATCGAGCGCGCAGCCGCGGCCGCGCACGCACTGGACTTCATCCGCGCGCTGCCCGAGGGCTTCGACACCGAGGTCGGCGAGAACGGCGTGCGCCTGTCCGGGGGACAGCGCCAGCGGATCGCGATCGCCCGCGCGATCCTCAAGGATGCGCCGCTGCTGATCCTCGACGAGGCCACGTCCGCGCTGGACTCCGAATCCGAGCGCCAGGTGCAGGCAGCGCTCGAAACCCTGATCCA
>JAJXTF010000158.1 GCA_021784125.1 Pseudomonadota bacterium
CGCGCGCTTCAGCATGTCCTCGACCAGCGACGAGCCCCAGATCCGGCCCATCAGCGCCGCCTTCGCCTCGGCCGGCGACGCCGATGCCTTGATCAACGCGATGATCTCGTCGACGTTCGACAGCGCCACGGCCAGGCCCTCGAGCACGTGGCCGCGCTCCCTCGCCTTGCGCAACTCGAACTGCGTGCGCCGGACGACGACCTCGCGGCGATGGATGATGAAATGCTCGAGGAACTGCTTGAGGTTCAGCAGCCGCGGCTGGCCGTCGACCAGCGCGACCATGTTCATGCCGAAGCTGTCCTGCAGCTGGGTCAGCTTGAACAGGTTGTTCTGGACGATCTCCGGCACTTCGCCGCGCTTCAGCTCGATGACGACGCGCATGCCCGACTTGTCGGACTCGTCGCGCAGGTCGGAGATGCCCTCGAGCTTCTTCTCGCGCACCAGCTCGCCGATGCGCACGAGCAGGTTCGCCTTGTTCACCTGGTAGGGGATCTCGTCGACGATGATCGCCTGGCGGCTGCCTTTCTCGAGGTCCTCGATGTGGGTGCGCGCGCGGATCACGACGCGCCCGCGACCGGTGCGATAGCCTTCGCGAACGCCTTCCAGCCCGTAGATGATCCCGGCCGTCGGGAAATCGGGTGCCGGGATGATCTCCATCAGCTCGTCGATCGAGAGCGCGGGATTCGCAAGCAGTGCGAGGCAGCCGTCGATCGTCTCGGCGAGGTTGTGCGGCGGGATGTTGGTCGCCATGCCGACCGCGATGCCCGACGACCCGTTGACCAGCAGGTTGGGCAGTCGCGACGGCAGGACGGCGGGTTCCTGCTCCTTGCCGTCGTAGTTCGGTACGAAGTCGACGGTCTCCTTGTCGATGTCGGCGGTGAGCTCGTTGGCGATCTTCTCCAGCCGGCACTCGGTGTAGCGCATCGCCGCCGCGTTGTCGCCGTCGACCGAACCGAAGTTGCCCTGGCCGTCGACCAGCGGATAGCGCAGCGAGAAATCCTGGGCCATCCGCACCAGCGTGTCGTAGATGGCCATGTCGCCGTGGGGATGGTATTTCCCCATCACGTCGCCGACGACGCGCGCGCATTTGACGTACGGACGGTTGAAGACGATGTTCGCCTCGTGCATCGCATACAGGACGCGCCGATGCACCGGCTTCAGGCCGTCCCGGACGTCTGGCAGCGCCCGCCCCACGATTACGCTCATCGCATAATCGAGGTAGGAATGCCGCATTTCGGCTTCGAGACTTACCGGAATGGTTTCTTTGGCAAACTGCTCCATGGATTCAGCCAATTCTTCGAGAACGGGGTTGAGCGGATCGGAAATCCGGCGAAACTTTGCGCTGGATTGAAGTTTCGTTGCGCGGCGTCGCGCCGCCTGCGATCGCCGGGTCCGGGAACACGGTCGAAAGCGAACCGGAGGTCCTTGAAAACGTGTGATTTTAACACGCCGTTGCAGCTACGCGACAATCGCCCCTGCCCCTCCGGGGTTCCCCGGGCAAGCCTTTGATGCGACGAGGGGTACTGTGCTACAGTGCGAGCCAGTGCACGGCTTTCGACGCGCAGGCGAAGTTGGTCAGTGACGCGCAAAGTTGGTACATTTGCCAAGAATCCTGTTCAAAACCAAAGTCAAAGGGGTAGAACAAATGAATCGACGTCTCGTCTCCGGTGTGGTGGTCGGCGCACTTGCGGCGGTCTTCGCCGGCAGCGCCGCTGCGCAGGCGAACCCGCAGAACACGGGTTACTGGGTGACCGGTTCGGTACCCGCCGAGCCTGCACACAATGTGCTGCTGAGCGGCTCCTACGGCGGGAAGAAAGGCATCAACGACACGCTGTGCTGGCGCGCCGGCTACTGGACGCCCGCGATGGCGGTCGAAGGTTGCGATCCGGACCTCGTTCCCAAGCCGCAGCCCGCGGCCGCGCCCGCGCCTGCCCCCGCGCCGGCGCCCGCCGCCGCACCTGCGCCCGCACCCGCTCCGAAGGTGCAGAAGATCACGCTGGCGTCGAAGGCGCTGTTCGACTTCGACAAGGCGATCCTGAAGCCCGAAGGCAAGGCGGCGATCGACAGCGAGATCATCTCCAAGCTGGCGGGCGTGCAGAAGCTCGAGCTCGTGCTGGTGACCGGCCATACCGACCGCATCGGCACCCAGCAGTACAACCAGAAGCTGTCCGAGCGTCGTGCCGATGCCGTCCGCGACTACCTGGTCAGCAAGGGCGTGCCCAAGGACAAGATCGAAACCCTGGGCATGGGCAAGACGCAGCCGCTCCCCGGCGTCGTCTGCCACCAGAAGAACTTCAAGGCGCTCGTCGCGTGCCTCGCACCCGACCGTCGCGTCGAAATCGAAGTGAAGGGCGAAGGCGTCTCGAACTAGCAGGCGCAGCCTCCCGTTCGCAAGAAGCCCCGCCAAGTGCGGGGCTTTTTGTTGCCCGGCGCCCCTGCGGCGGGCGGGAGCCGGCGTTTCCTGCCCTGTTAAACTAATCGACGATGAGCGAGCGGATCCCGAGCCCCGTCGACCTGCGCATCGACGCGCGGTGGATGATCCCCGTCGAGCCCGCGGGCGTGCTGGCTGGCCATGCGTTGATCGTCGACGGCGGCCGCATCGTGGCGCTCGTTCCCGCCGACGAGGCCGACCGCAGCTATACACCGCGCTCGCGCGTGACGCTGCCCGACCATGCGCTGCTGCCGGGGCTCGTCAACGCGCACACGCATGCGGCGATGACGCTGATGCGCGGCATCGCCGACGACGTCCCGCTCAGGGCGTGGCTCGAGCAGCACATCTGGCCCCGCGAGGGCAGGTTCGTCGCCGAGGACTACGTGCACGACGGCACGCTGCTCGCCGCATCGGAGATGCTGCGCGGCGGGATCACCTGCTGCAACGACATGTACTTCTACCCGGATGCCGCCGCCCGCGCCTACGAGCAGGCGGGAATGCGCGCGATGCTCGGCGTCCCGATCCTCGATTTCCCGACCTCGTACGCGGCCGATGCCGAAGGCTACCTGCAGCGCGGGCTCGAGGCGCGCGATGCCTGGAAGCATTTCCCTCGCCTGTCGTTCGCGCTGGCGCCGCATGCGCCCTACACCGTCGGCGATGCGAGCTGGGCGAGCGTCGTCACGTATGCGCGGCAGCTCGACCTGCCGATCCAGACCCACGTCGGGGAGACTCGGCACGAGGTCGCGGAGGCGCGCGCCGCGACCGGCGAGAGCCCGCTCGGGCGCCTCGACCGGCTGGGCGCGACCGGGCCCGGATTCATCGCGATCCACGCGGTCCACGTCGACGCCGACGACATCGACCTGCTCGCGGCGCAGGGTTGCCACGTCGTGCATTGCCCGACGTCGAACATGAAGCTCGCCAGCGGGGTCGCGCCGATCGCCGCATTCCTGGAACGCAACGTCAACGTCGCGCTGGGCACCGATGGCGCAGCGTCGAACAACCGTCTCGACCTGTTCTCGGAAATGCGCCTCGCGAGCCTACTCGCGAAGGTGACCACCGGCGACGCCGGCGCGCTGCCCGCCGCGAGGATGCTGCGGATGGCGACGCTCGACGGCGCAGCCGCCCTGGGCCTCGACGGCGAGATCGGCTCGCTCACTGCCGGCAAGCAGGCCGACGTCGTCGCCGTGCGCCTTGCCGACATCGAGACGATTCCGCTGTACGATCCCGTTTCGCATCTCGTGCATGCCGCCGGCCGCGAACTCGTCACCGATGTCTGGGTGGCGGGTACGCGCGTCGTCGACGACCGGATGCCCGTCCGGATCGACATGCCTGCGCTCGCGAGCCGGGCACGCGCGTGGCAGCAGCGAATGGCCTGACGATGCAGACCCACCCCCCCAACGCCGATCCGGCGGAACTCGCCAAGTTCTCGGCGCTCGCGCACCGATGGTGGGACCCGGAAAGCGAATTCAAGCCGCTGCACGACATCAATCCGCTGCGGCTGGCGTGGATCGAGCGTGTCGCCGAGGGGATCGCCGGCAAGCGCATCGTCGACGTCGGTTGCGGCGGCGGCATCCTCGCCGAAGCAATGGCCGGCAAGGGGGCGCAGGTCGTCGGCATCGACCTGTCCGAGAAGGCACTCGGCGTCGCGCGCCTGCATCAGCTGGAATCGGGGTCGACGGTCGATTACCGCCTGATGGCGGCCGAGGCGCTCGCCGCGGAGGCGCCGTCGGCGTTCGACGTCGTCACCTGTCTCGAGCTGCTCGAGCACGTGCCCGAGCCGGCATCGACGATCGCCGCCTGCGCTGCGATGGTGAAGCCCGGCGGCAGCGTCGTCTTCTCGACGCTGAACCGCAATCCCAAGTCCTACCTGTACGCGATTCTCGGCGCCGAATACGCGCTGAAGCTGCTGCCCCGGGGCACACACGACTGGGCCCGCTTCCTGCGCCCGTCTGAAGTCGCCGCGTTCGCCCGCCGAGCGCATCTCGAACCGGTGGCGATGATCGGCATGACCTACAACCCGCTGAGCCGCGTCTATCGGCTCGAGGACGACACGTCGGTCAATTACCTCGCGGCGTTCCGGCGAGCCGATGCACGCTGATCCGGTGACCCGTCCGCGCCCGACTACGCTCCCGGTTGCGGCGGTGCTGTTCGATCTCGACGGCACGCTCGCCGACACGGCGGGCGATCTCGCCCTCGCCGTCAATCGCATCCGCCGCGATCGCGGGCTCGACCCGGTTCCGATCGAGACGCTGCGGCCGCACGCCTCGGCCGGGGCGCGCGGCCTGCTCGGCGCAGGAATGGGCATCACCCCCGAGCACGCCGACTATGCGCTGCTGCGCGACGAATTCCTGGTCAACTACGCCGCCGGCCTCGCCATAACGACGCGCCTGTTCGACGGCGTCGCCGCCCTGCTGCGGGAGCTCGACGCGCGGAGCCTGCGCTGGGGCATCGTCACCAACAAGGCGACACGGTTCACGCAGCCCGTCGTCCGGGCGCTGGGTCTCGACGCGCACGCCGGCGCCATCGTCTCGGGCGACACGACGCCGCATCCGAAACCGCATCCCGAGCCCCTGCTGCACGCCGCGCGACTGCTCGAGGTCGACGCGACCCGATGCGTCTACGTCGGCGACGACCTGCGCGACGTCATCGCCGGCAACGCCGCAGGCATGCCGACGATCGTCGCCGAATACGGTTACCTCGGGAACTCGGGCAGCAGCGACGATTGGCCGGCCACCGGGTGGATCGCCGAGCCCCTCGCGCTGCTGTCGTGGCTGCCGCCGACCCCGCCTGACTAGGGCCCGTTCACGCTCCATTCGCGAACGGGCGCTGGCGCAGGGTCAGCCGGCGCACGCGGTGTTGGCGAGCCAGAGCTCGTGCGGCGCATTGCCGCGCAGGCCGACGATGTGCACCCCCTGGTTCGCGACCAGCGGCCGCAGAACGGCGGCGTTCAGGTCGTCGGGATTGCGCAGGGCGATGCCGTTTGCCTGCGCGATGCGGTCGCCGGCTTTCAGGCCGAGCATCGCCGAATAGCCGTTTTCCTGCGTCACGACCAGTCCCTGCGGCGTCGCGGCGAGCAGCGTGCGCCAGGGCGCGGCATCGCTGCGCAGTCCGCCGACGAGCTCGGCGTTGAGGCGGATGACGGCGCCGCGAAAGCCCGGTGGAGGCGCACACGACGCCGAAGCGACGGCCGACGCTGCCGACGGCGCGCCGACCGCCTTGGCGGCCGACGACTGGCCGGCCGCGCCCGCGCCGGGCTCCGGCCGCAGGCGCAGCCGGCGCTCGGTCGCGCCCTCGCGCACGACGACGGTGTCGGGCAGGATCGCGGTCACCTTCACCCCCGGCGAGACTTCCTGGCCCGCCATGACCACCTTCGGGCCGCCGGGCAGGCTGAACAGCGCGTAGCCTTGCCGCTGCGGTTCGGCGATGATCCCGAGCAGGCGCGCGTTGCCGGCCAGCGTCGCCCCCGATGCCCCGGTCGCCGCCGTTGCCGGCGAACCTCCCGTGCCGAAGAGGTTCGCCGCGACGATCGCCGTGGCCGGATGGCTCGGTGCTGCGGGGGCGACATGGACCGGCGTGGGACCGAGCAGCTGCCACCCCCACCACGCGACCACCATTGCGAAGGCGCAGGCTGCCGCCAGCGTCGCGATCGCCGCGACGAAGCGCAGCAGGGGGCCGCCGCTATAATCGCCCGCTTCGCCCATCGCGCGTTCCATCGTCGGCGTGAATCCCCTTCTGCAACGACTGCAACCGTACCCGTTCGAGCGCCTGCGTGCGCTGCACGCCGGTGTCGCGCCCAATCCTGCCAGGACCGCGATCAACGTATCGATCGGCGAGCCCAGGCACCCGACGCCGCAGTTTCTGATCGACGCGCTCGCGCAGGGCGCGATCGCGGGCTTGTCGAATTATCCCACGACGGCGGGCCCGAACGCGCTGCGCGAGGCGATCGCGGCGTGGCTCGCGCGTCGCCACGGCCTGGCCGCTCTGGATCCCGCCACAGAGGTGCTGCCGGTGCTCGGAAGCCGCGAAGCGCTGTTCGCGTTCGCGCAGACCGTCGTCGATCCGAGCCGCGCCGGCGCAACGGTCGTCGTCCCGAATCCTTTCTACCAGATCTACGAAGGCGCCGCGCTGCTCGCCGGCGCATCGGTGCATTGCGTCAACGCCGTCGAGCGCGGGGGCTTCTCCCACGAATGGGAGGCCGTGCCCGCCGCGGTCTGGGCACGCACGCAGCTGCTCTACGTATGCTCGCCGGACAATCCCACCGGGCACGTCCTCGACCTCGCGGCCTGGCGGCGCCTGTTCGACCTGTCCGATCGCCACGGCTTCGTCATTGCCTCCGATGAATGCTATTCGGAGATCTACTTCGACGAGGCCCGCCCGCCGCTCGGCGCCCTGGGCGCTGCTGCGCAGCTGGGCCGGAGCGGCTATCCGCGCGTCGTCGTTTTCGGCAGCCTGTCGAAACGCTCGAACGCGCCGGGTCTTCGCTCCGGTTACGTCGCCGGCGATCGCGAGCTCCTCAAGTCGTTCCTGCTGTACCGGACCTACCATGGCTCTGCCATGTCCCAGGCCGTCGCTGCGGCGAGCATCGCCGCGTGGAACGACGAGGCCCACGTCGTCGCGAACCGCGCCGAGTACGCGGCCAAGTTCGCGCAGGTCACCGCACGGCTGGCTGCGGCCCTGCCCTGCATCGTGCCCGAGGC
>JAJXTF010000159.1 GCA_021784125.1 Pseudomonadota bacterium
CGCATCGTCGAGGGGCGCGACTTCGGGACGAGGATCGAGGTGCTGTCGGGGCTCGAGACCGACGCCCGCGTGATCGTCAACCCGCCGGATTCGAGCTACGACGGCGAGCCGGTGCGCGTCGTGCCGCTGCGCCCGGTCGTGCCGGACGCGCACTGAGGCGGTCCCGCGACGCGACGGCTCTCCGTCCGCAACGGTCGACCCACGCCGCGACCGCTCGCGGGGGCGCGGCCCATTGACGGGTGTCACGGCATGGATCACTTCAAGCGCGGTTCTGCGTGTTCTCTCGAAATTGGCGAGGTGAGGTGCCGACTGCCGCTGAGAACACACGACTGAAATAAGCGGGGTCGCCGAACCCCAGCGTGTAGGCGATCGTCGACACGGGGAGGTTGGTGTACAGCAGCTCGCGCCGCGCCTCCCTGATGATCCGGTCACGAATGATCCGAGAAGCCGATTGGCCGGTGACGTCGCGGCATACCCGACTGAGATGCGTGGCCGTTATCGCCAGCGCTTCCGCGTAATTGGAAACCGTCCAATGATCCGCGAAATGCCGATCCAACAGCGCCTCGAAGCGGGCGAGGAGCTTCGTCAGACCAACCCCGTCCATGGCGCCGTGCTCGTCGGCAAGTTCGCGCGCGACGAGACCGATCAGCGCCGTACTGAGTCCCCGCAGCACGTGGGCTCGTCCAAAGTGACGATCCGCGAACTCCGAGAAGATCTGATCCATCAATTGCCGCATCGCGGGGGTGGCCGCGCCGATCGCCGCCCGAGCGAGACCCCGGCGCAGGCCTTCCGCCGGCTTGACCACTTCGTCCAGGATCTCGATCGCGAGCGTCAGGACGAAGCCGCGGGTACCCCGCAGGAACGAATACCCATGGACGTGACCGGCCGGCACGTTGATCATCTGCAGGGGCACCAGTACGTGCTCTCGGCCCTCGAGGCTCGCGCTACCGCCACCGCTCTCGATCAACAAAACCTGGTGCAATCGACCATGCCGGTGTGGCGGAAATTTCCAGTTGTTCAACACCGACCGGGCCGCGATGGTCTCGCAGTGCACGACGTCCGGCAAATCGGCCCGCTCGCCGAACAGGTTGTAGTTCAAGATGGACCGGTTGGCCCGCGAATGCGGCATGTTCGAATTGTACAAATCGGGCCCGGAAATATGCAACGACCCTTCAGCGAGAATGGACCGGCGCGAGCCGTCGGCTGCCAGAGCGAAGGGGCGTCAAATGAAGGTGCAGGTCTGTATCGTCGGAGGAGGCCCGTCGGGGCTTCTGCTGTCCCAATTGCTTCACTTGCGCGGGATCGAGACGGTCGTGCTGGAAAAGCATGGCCGGGAACACGTGCTCTCGCGGATTCGCGCCGGCGTCATCGAGCACGGGTTCGCGAAGCTGATGCGCGAGGCGCAGTGCGGCGATCGCATGGACCGCGAAGGCGAGATCCATGAGGGAGTCCAGATCGCCCATGATGGGGTCATCGACCGGGTCGACCTGAAGGGATTGACCGGTGGAAGTTCGGTCATCGTCTATGGTCAAACCGAGCTCACGCGTGATCTGTACGAAGCGCGCGATCGACTCGGGGGCAAGGTGATTCACGGTGCGGCGGACGTCGCCCTTCACGACCTGGAATCCGCGAGACCCCATGTCACCTACCGTGTCGGCGACAAGACGGCGCGCATCGACTGCGAATACGTGATTGGCGCGGATGGTTTCCATGGCGTCAGCCGCAAATCGATCCCGGCGGGCATATTGCGCGAGTACGAGCGCGTCTATCCGGTCGGCTGGCTGGGGGTGCTCTCACGCACGGCGCCCGTCTCGGACGAACTGATCTACGCGAAGCACGAGCGGGGATTCGCGTTGTGCTCGCTGCGATCACGGGTCCTGAGCCGCTATTACATCCAGGTCCCGATCTCGGATACGGCGGAGAGTTGGTCGGACGAAGCGTTCTGGAGCGAGCTCACGCATCGCCTCCCCGCGGACGTCGCCGCCGGACTGGTCACCGGGCCTTCGATCGAAAAGAGCGTCGCGCCACTGCGAAGCTTCGTGGCGGAACCGATGCGTCACGGGCGGCTGTTTCTCGCGGGCGATGCGGCCCACATCGTGCCTCCGACCGGAGCGCGCGGACTCAACAGTGCCGCGTCCGACATCTATTACCTCTACCACGCGATGCTCGATCACTACGAGAACCACGACGATCGAGGACTGGACGATTATTCGAAAAAAGCGTTGGCACGCGTGTGGAAGGCGCAGAGATTCTCGTGGTGGATGACGATGATGCTGCACCGGTTTCCCGACTCGATCGAGTACGATCGCAAATTGCAGGATTCGGAACTCGCCTATCTATTCTCTTCCGAGGCGGCGCTGCGCTCGTTCGCGGAGAATTACGTGGGATTGCCGTTCTAGGCGTTCGAGAGGGGTCAATTCGCGAGTATCAGCGCGTCCAGCGCGAGCACGCCGTGACCGATCGGATGGGCGATGACCGGGTTGAGGTCGAGTTCGCGGATCGCCGGGTGGCTCACGAGCAGTTGACCGATGCGACCGATCAGATCGACCAGCGCCGGCAAATCGAGCTCCGGGGTGCCACGGAACCCCCCGAACAGTGCCCCGGCCTTGAGTCCCAGGAGCGCCCTTCGAACGGCATCGGGTCGTTCGCCGGGCAAGATCAAGCAAAAATCATGCAGGAGCTCGGCCTGTATGCCGCCGAAGCCGGCGAGCACCACGGGTCCCCAGTCGGGGTCGTTCCTCCCGCCGATGATGAGTTCGACCCCGGGTCGCCCCATGCATTCGACGAGCACGCCGTCCAGTGACAGCTCGGGCCGGTTTCGGGCGACTTGGGAATGCAGACGGTCCCATCCCGATTTAAGCTGCACCGTGTCCGCGAGCCCGACCACGACGCCGCCGGCATCGCTCTTATGGGGAAGGTCGGCCGATTGGGCCTTGAGCGCCACGGGATAACCGAGTGACTCGGCAGCCCTTCGCGCCTCGTCCCAGGTATGCACGAACCGTCCTTTGGGAAACGGAAATCCCAGCGGCGCCAGCAGGCGTTTGGCCTGGTACTCCGGAATCACTCCGCAGACACGGGGAAATTCGCCGGTGAGCGGCGCGGGCGCAGCAACCGGCGCGTGCACGGCACCGGCTGCGAGCCGCGCAATGGCACGCATCGCGCGATCCGGGGACGGGAAATACGGAACGCCGAGCGCGCGCAGGTCGTGCAGGTACTGGGCGGACACCGGGGCCCCTTCGTCGAGTCCGGCGAAGACGACGAGCTTGGTGGACCCGAAATGACGCAGTCCGGCGATCACGGCCGGCAACTTGCGATCCACGGTCGCGGCGTCTGTTTGAATGATACCGAGAACGACCGCACCGAGACGCTCGTCCTTCGCAAGTGCCTCCAGCGTCCGCCGGTAGATGTCCGGATCGACCAGCCCTTGCGCGGTCAAATCGAGCGGATTGCTGACGGGAACGAAATCCGGCATGACGGCTCGAAGCGCCGGCGCATTCTGATCGTCGAGTGTCGGCAGTGAGAGACCGACCTGTTCACTCAGATCAAGCGTCAACGCCTTGAACGCGCCCGATTCGGTCACGACGACCGTACCTCTGCCGAGCGAGTGAATCGCATGGGGCGCGCGCGCACAGATCTCGAGTGTGTCGCCCAGTTCCTCGAGCGACTCGACGAACACGACGCCCTCTCCCTCGACTTTGGCGCGCATCAACGCATAGTCGCCGGCGAGCGCCCCCGTGTGTGTCGCCGCGGATTGTCTGGCGGCGGAACTCCGTCCCGGGTGCAGCAGCACGATGCGCTTCCCGCTCTCCCTCGCGTGCCTCGCCAGGGCCAGGAACTCCTGCGGCCGGCGGAATTGTTCGACGATCATCCCGGCGACGACGGTGCTGGAGTCGTCGATCAATGGCCCGAGAAAATCCTCGACTCCCGCGACGGCTTCGTTGCCGGTGGAAACCGAGTAGGACACGCCGAGATCGCGGCTCGCCAGCATCGTGCCGAGAACGCAGGCCATCGCTCCGCTCTGACTGACGATGGCGATGCCCGGCCGGCCGCGAAGCGGTGCGGGCTGGGACTCGACGAAGGTGAGTGCGACGCCATCGACGTAATTGACGAACCCCAGGCAATTCGGGCCTTCGATGAGCATGCCATGCTCGGTCGCCATGCGCGCGATCTCGCGCTGCTCGGCGCGGCCCGCCTCGCCGCCCTCCGCGAAGCCCGCGGAAAACACCACGGCGGCGCCGACGCCCCGCCGCGCGAGCCCGGCGATGGCCGAGATCACGCCCGCCTTCGGGATCGCGAGCACCGCGGCATCCACCCCGAACGGCAATTCATCGGTGGACTTCAGGCAGGGCCGACCGGCGATCTCCGATCGGTTCGGATTGATCAGGTGAACCTCACCCGAGTACCCCAGCCGATCCAAATTGGCGAGCACCGAAGCGCCCAGCGCGCCGGGCGTCGCCGAGGCACCCACGATCGCGATGGAGCGCGGTCGAAGCAGGCGCTCGACCGATTTGGCATCACGGCGCGCGGTCGTCGGCACATTCAGCCCTTTGAAGAGCCTTGCCGGGTCTTGTCGTAAGCACTCAATCCAGGCTTGAAGGATTTTTCGTCGATGAACTGGTGAATGCCCGCTTTGCGACCCTCGTTGTCGAAGAAATTCGCCGCCTCCTGGGCTCGCACGAGGTAATCCTCCGCATTTTCGTAGGTCATTTCGCCGACGCGGCGCAGCGCGTCCTTGGTTGCCTTGAGTGCCACCGGGTTCTTCTCGAGCAGCTTGCGCGCAACGGCGGTAACCCGTTCCGTGAGCCGCTCGCGCGGAAGCGCCTCATTCACGAGCCCCCATTCAGCGGCCGTGCGACCGTCGATGTTCTCGCCCATGAGCGCGTGATACATCGCGCGCCGGAAGCTCAGCAGCTCGCGAGCGATCTTGGTCGCACCGCCCCCGGGAAGGATGCCCCAGTTGATCTCCGACAGGCCGAACTGCGCGTCTTCGGCGGCAAAGGCGAGGTCGCAGGCGAACAAGGGTCCGTAGCCGCCGCCGAAGCACCAACCGTTGACCATGGCGATCGTCGGCTTCTGATACCAGCGCAATCGGCGCCACCATCCATACGACTCGCGCTGCGCCTGGCGGACGGCGCCGAGCCCCTTCGCTTCGGTCTCGCGGAAGTACTCCTTGAGATCCATGCCGGCGGACCACGCCGAACCTTCGCCGGTCAATACGAGGACGCCGACATCCGCGCGGAACTCCAGTTCGTCGAGTGTGCGCATCATCTGCCGATTGAGCTTCGGGCTCATACAGTTGCGCTTCTCCGGACGATTGAACTTCACCCAGGCGATTCCCTCGCTCAGCGTGTAAACGACGGTGTCGGATTCGGTTCTCTCGTTGCTCATGGTGTCCACCTGCTGTGCTGTGCAATCAGATCGGGAAATGTCCGGGAAGCGTTTCCACCGTGATCCATCGCAGCTCGGTGAACTGGTCGATTCCGGCGGAGCCGCCGAAGCGCCCGTAACCCGACGCCCCAACGCCGCCAAACGGCATCTGCGCCTCGTCATGGACCGTCGGGCCGTTGATGTGGCACATGCCGGAGCGGATCCGTCGCGCGACCCGCAGACCCCTCGCGGCGTCGCCGGTGAACACGGAGGCGGACAACCCATATTCGCTGTCATTGGCAAGGCGAACGGCGTCCGCCTCATCCGCCGCGGGAATGATCGCGACGATGGGTCCGAAGCTCTCCTCGCGATACAGCCGCATGCTCGCCGTGACCCCGTCGACGACGGTGGCCGGCATGATCACGTTGTCCGCTTTGCCTCCGGCGAGCACGCGCGCCCCGGCCGCCACCGCATCGTCGATCAGCGCGTTGACGTGCTCGACCGTGCGCCGATCGACGACGGCGCCGAGTGGGGTCTTGCCCTCGCGGGGGTCTCCGCTCTGCATCGAACGTGCCTTCTCCGCGAAGCGGCGCGTGAATTCGGCCGCGATCGCCTTGACCGGAATGATTCGCTCCGTCGACATGCATATCTGCCCTTGATTCATGAACGCACCGAAGGCGGCCGCCCGAACCGCCTCGTCGAGATCGGCGTCATCGAGGACGATCATCGGCGCTTTCCCGCCCAGCTCGAGCAGACAAGGCTTGAGTTGCTCGGCGCAGCGCTTGGCGATCACGCGGCCGACGGCGGTGGATCCGGTGAAGTTGATGCGTCGCACCGCCGGGTGGTCGATCAAGGCGCCGACGACGTCGCCGGCATCCTTGGGTTCGTTGGTCACCAGGTTGACGACGCCTTCGGGGAAACCCGCCTCGGCGAACGCCTCGACGATGAGCTCGTGCGTGCGCGGGCAGAGTTCCGAGGCCTTCAGGATGACGGCGTTCCCGCACGCGAGCGGCGTGGCGATCGCACGCACACCGAGAATGATCGGCGCATTCCACGGTGCGATACCGAGCACGACTCCCACCGGCTCTCGCATCGACAGGGCGAGGCAGCCGGGTTTGTCCGAGGGGATGACCTCCCCGGAAATCCGCGTCGTCAGCGCGGCGGCCTCGCGAGTCATGCCGGCGGCGAGCATCAGGTTGAACATCGCCCAGCCTTCGGTTGCGCCGACTTCATCGCGCATGGCCTGGACGAAGGCCTTGCCCCGTTTCTCGAGTGCCTCGGCAGCCTTGCTCAAGACGGCCCGTCGACCGTTCGGACCGACCTCCGCCCATTGCCGGAAACCAGCGGCAGCTCGGTCGGCAACGGCTCGGGCGTCGGATGGGCTCATCGCGACCGCGGTACTCGCAGTCCCGCCCGTGATCGGGTTCACGCGCTCGAAATGTTTCATCGTGGTCCCCCTTTGTGTCAAACTGCTATATAACATAGCGGTCAGGCCCGGTTGGTTCAAGCTTTTTTGCGACGACTCGAGAAAATGGGATCCATGATCAACGACCCGCTGCGAGACTGGCCAGGCTACACGCTGCGACGGTTGTCCGCGGCGTTGATGGCGAAATTGGCGATCCGGCTTGCGGCGCTCGACCTACGCCCGGCGGAGGCGACCGTGCTTCTGGTCATCGGCGCCAATCCCGGAGTCACGCAAAGCGAGGTCGGACGGCTGCTCGACATCGCGAGCGCAAAT
>JAJXTF010000160.1 GCA_021784125.1 Pseudomonadota bacterium
GCATGGTGACGATGTACGAAGATGGCCTGCGCAAGGCGCTGAAGGGCGTCACGACCTTCGAGGAAGTGCTGCGCGCGACGCGGGAGGATTAGCGCCATGGGCGCGTTCGGAACGATGTCGACAGCCGCGGGCGGGCTCTAGCCGCGATGCCCCTGTTCAGCTACCGCGCCGTCAGCGCGTCGGGCGACGTTTCGAGCGGCGAGCTCGAGGCGGCCAACGAGTCGGAGATCGTCGATCGCCTGCGCGATCAGGGACTGATGCCGATGCAGATCGCCCAGGCGCTGGGCGCTGCCCGGACGCCGGGCGCGGTCGGCAAGGCATCCCCCGGGGCGCGCTGGTTCCAGCCGAGGCGCGTGACGCGCGACCAGGTGCTGTCGATCACACGCGAGCTCGCAACGCTGCTGCGCGCGGGCCTGCCGCTCGACCGCGCCCTCGAGCTGCTGATCAGCCTCGCGCCGACCCTGCCCGTCGCGGTGATGCTGCAGGGCCTGCGCGACGAGGTCCGTGGCGGCAAGGCGCTGTCCCAGGCGCTGGACGCGCGCCGCGAGGTCTTCTCGCGCTTCTACGTCAACATCGTGCGCGCGGGGGAGGCGGGCGGTGCGCTCGGCACCGTGCTGCAGCGCCTCGCCGAGACGATGGAGCGCAACAAGGAGCTGCGCGAGTCGGTGCGCTCGGCGCTGATCTACCCGACGATCCTCGTCGGCGTCGCGGTGATGTCGGTGATGATCCTGCTGGTGTTCGTCGTCCCGCAGTTCCAGTCGACGTTCGCGCAGGCGGGCAAGGCGCTGCCGATCCCGACCCAGATCGTGATCGTCGCCGGCACGTTCCTGCAGAACTGGTGGTGGGCGCTGATTCCGGCGATCGCGGTCCTCGTCTTCTGGTTCCGCCGGCGCGGGCGCAATCCCGCGGTGCGCCGCGTGCGCGATTCTCGGCTGCTGCGCGCGCCGCTGCTCGGCGACCTGATCGCGAAGGTGGAGATCGCGCGTTTCGCGCGCACGCTGTCGACGCTGATCGGCAACGGCGTGACGCTGCTCGCCGGGCTCGCGATCGTCAGGGACACGATGGGCAACGTCGTGCTGTCGGGCGCGCTGGAAGGGGTCATCGCTAAGCTGCGCGAAGGCAAGGGTTTCGGCCGGCCGCTGGCGGAAACGGGGCTTTACCCGCGGCTCGCCACGCAGATGATCCTCGTCGGCGAGGAGAGCGGGCGCCTCGAGGAGATGCTGGCGCGGGTCGCGGACGTCTACGACCGCGAGGTCGCGGTGGGAATCAAGCGCTTTCTCGCGGTGCTCGAGCCGGTGCTGATCCTCGGCCTCGCCGTCCTCGTCGGCGGCATCGTGTTCTCGGTCCTGCTCGGCGTCATGGGCATGAGCGAACTCGCCATCTGATTTCTGTCTAACAAGACTTTTGCGCGCGCAGCGGTCGCTCCTGCGCCCGCGCGCGCCTGTCACAGGGAATGACCATGATGATGAATTACCGGCTCCAGTACGGACGTCACGCTGCGGAACGCCTGCCGCCGGCCGGCGCCTCGATGAACCCCGCGCCGCGCGCGGGCCGCGGGCTGCGCGAGCGCGGCATGACGCTGATCGAGATTCTCGTCGTGCTGACGCTGATCGGCGTCGTGCTCGGCATCGTCGGCAGCAACTACCTCGGCAAGAGCGAGCAGGCCAAGGCCAAGGCGGCGAAAATCGAGATCGACCAGATCGGACAGGCGCTCGATCTCTACAAGCTCGAGATCGGCAACTACCCGACGACGCAGGAGGGGTTGCAGGCGCTGGTGGCTGCCCCCGCAGGCGTCAGCAACTGGGCGGGCCCGTACTGGAAGAAGAACACCGTGCCGAAGGATCCGTGGGGCCACGAATACACGTATGCGTCGCCCGGAACGCACGGGGCCTACGACATCCTGTCCTACGGCGCCGATGGCAAGGAAGGCGGCGACGGCGTGAACAAGGACATCACCAGCTGGGACGGCGGCAACTGACCGTGGTGCAGATCCGGCACGCGAGGCGCCGCTCGCGCGGCATGACGCTGCTCGAGATCCTGATCGTGCTGGCGCTGATGGCGATCGCGACGGCGTTCGTGTTCCCGATGTTCGGCGGACCGGTTTCGACGAGCGAGCTGCGCGCCTCGGCGCGCTCGCTCGCGGCCGGATTGCGGCTTGCACGCAGCGAGGCCGTCTCGCGTCGCCGCGAGACCTTCCTCACCCTCGACGTCGAGGGCAAACGCTTCAAGGTCGATGACGATCCGCGCGAGCACACGCTGCCCAAGCGCGTGGAGCTCAAGCTCTTCACCGCCCAGAACGACCTCGTCGGCGACAAGGTCGGCGCGATCCGCTTCTATCCCGATGGCGGCAGCAACGGGGGGCGCATCACCGTCGCCGCGGGCACGCGCAAGTTCGATGTCGACGTCGACTGGCTGACCGGCCGCGTCGCGATCACCGACTGACCATGGGCTTCGCTCCCCGCGTCCGATTCTCGCGCTCGGCCCGCTGCTCGCGCGGCTTCTCGCTGCTCGAGGTGCTGGTCGCGTTCATGATCGTCGCGCTGGTCGTGACGGCGCTGTTCAGGCTCTACGGCGGCGCGATGACCAACATGTCGGCCGCCGACGACTGGACGCGGGCGCTGCTGGTCGCGCAGAGCCGGCTTGCCGTCGCGTCTGCGGCACAGCCGCTGCGCGAGGCGACCGAGACCGGGACCGAGGACGACGGCCGCATCCAATGGCAGACCTCGGTCGTCGCCTGGACCCCGCCCGACGTCAATGCCGATGTCGAGCAGGCATCGCAGACGATGCCTACGCGCCTGTTCCGGATCAGCGTCGACGTGCACTTTCCCGGCATCGCCGACAAGCCGCGGACCCTGTCGCTGTCCACCGTCGCCATCGGCGCGAGGAATCCGGCATGAGCGCGCCGCGCGAGGCGAAAGCCGAGCGCATGAGCGCGCCGCGTGCATCCGCTCGCGCGGCGCGCGGCTTCACGCTGCTCGAGTTGATCGTCGCGCTGGTGCTGTTCGCGCTGCTCTCCGGGGTGCTGTTCGGGTCGCTGAAGCTGGCAGGACGCAGCACCGACAGCGGCGAGGCGAAAGCCGACGCGGTGTCGTCGATGCGCCTCACCGAGGATTTCCTGCGCGCCAACCTCGCGCAGGAGCATCCGCTGCGGATGCGCAAGATTCTTCAGTTTCCGCTGCTGTTCACCGGCAGGCAGGACGAGCTTCGCTATGCGTCGGAGCTTCCCGCCCGGGTCGCCGGCGGCGGCATCTGGTTGTTTCGCCTCGCGCTGCGCAGCGACGATCCGAAGAGCCCGCTGGTGCTCGAGCGCATGATCCCCGACCTGTCGGCGGCGTCGACGCCCGAGTTCAGCGCTGCCGATCGCTCGGTCCTCGCCGAAGGCATCGCGAAGCTCGCGATCGGCTATTACGGTCGCGAATCGGGTGACATGGCGGCGGCGACCCCGACCTGGCGCGATCGCTGGGACGACACGCAGCGCCTGCCGCTGCTGATCCGCATCGACGTGACGCCGCAGCACGGCCGCCCGTGGCCGACGCTCTACGTCGCTCCGCGCGAGGGGCCCGAGGCGGGCTGCCGCGCCTGGGACGAGGCGCGCGGCCAGTGCGCGGGAGTGTGACGATGCGCAGGACCCCTCCGCGCACCAGGCGTCGCAGCGCCCAGTCCGGCATCGCGCTGGTGATGGCGCTCTGGCTCACGATCCTGCTGACGGCGATCGCCAGCGGTTTCGCGTACAGCATGCGCAGCGAAGCGCTGGCGGCGCGCAACGCGGTGTCGCTCGCGCAGGCGCGCGCCGCGGCCGACGGCGCCGTCGAGCGCATGGCCTACGAGATGATGCGTCCGCGGATGACCGGGGTCTGGACCTACGACGGCCAGCCACACGCATGGAAGGACGGCGCTGCGTCGATCGTCGCGTCCGCCGTCGACGAGGGGTCGAAGATCGACATCAACGCCGCCCCCGACGCCCTGATCAAGGGCCTGCTGGTCAATGTGGGCGGCATGGACGATGCGGCCGCCGCCGCGCTGGTCGACGCCATCGCCGACTGGCGCGATCCCGACGACCTGCGCCGGCCCAACGGCGCCGAGGCCCCGGAATACCTCGCCGCCAACCTCAAGTACGGGCCGTCGAACGCGCCGTTCGAGACGGTGGGCGAGGTGTCGCGCGTGCTCGGCATGAAGCCCGAGGTGTACCGCCGCATCCGGGACGCGATCACCGTGTATTCGCGCCAGCCGGGGATCAACGCGGCGACCGCCGGGCGCACGACGCTGCTCGCGCTGCCGAACGCGACGCCGGAGGGCGTCGATGCGTTCATCGCCCAGCGTGCCCAGGCGGTCAGCCAGGGCCTTCCGGCGCCGCCTTTTGCCCCGGCACAGGCGTTCATCGGGGCCGCCGTGCCGGTCTGGCGGATCCGCGCCGAGGCGACGATGCCCGATGGTGTAACCTTCGGCCGCGAAGCTGTCCTGCGTCCCGCGCCCGATCCGCGACGCCCGCTGATCACGCTCGCGTGGCTCGATGCGCCGCGGGCGTCGTCCGTGAAGCCCAATGCTCCAGCCGCCAACGATGCCAGCCAGTGATTCGACGTTCTCTGCCCTAACCGCCCGTGTGCGCGAGCTGACGCGCAGGCTGGGGCTCGCCGGCTTCGGGCAATGGTGGGCGGAGCAACTGTGGTCCTTCGTGCCGGCAGGCGCCAGGGCCTCGGTCGAGCGCAGGCGTGCGCGGCCGGTGCTCGCATTCGACGGCAACGTCGCGACGCTGTGGCGCCCGCAGGTCAATGGACGCCTCCATCTGGTCGAGGCCGCGCGCATACCGCTCGACGGGGCCGAGGCGACGGTCATCGCAGCCGGACGCACGGCGTTCGCGACGCTCGCGCGCCAGGGCGCGGCCGCGGCGCAGGTGATCGTGGCGCTTCCGCCGCGTGCGGTGCTGAGGAAGTCGCTGACGCTGCCGGCCGCGATCGAGGACGACCTGCGGCCGGCGCTGGCCTATGACCTCGATCGGCACACGCCTTTCAAGGGCGATGAGCTCTATTTCGATGCTGCGGTCGTCGACCGCGATGTCGCACGCAATGCGCTCAGCGTCGAGCTGGTCGCGGCGCGGCGCACGCTGGTCGACCCGATGCTTCGCCATGCGCAGAATTTCGGGGCGCAGGTGATCGCGGTCGTGGCCGAGCCCCCCGAGCGCGCCGCGACCTCGCGCGTGAACCTGCTGCCCGACGACCGGCGTGTGACGACGCCGTCCTGGGCGCGCTGGCAGGTCGCGCTGCCGACGGCGCTGCTCGTGGTCCTCGCGTTGACCGCGCTGATCCTCCCGCTGTGGCAGAAGCGCCAGGAGGCGATCGCGCTGATCAACATCGCGGAGGCGGCGCGCCATCGCGCCGAGGCCTCGGATGCGCTGCGCAGCGAGCTCGAGCGCAAGATCGGCGACTACAACTTCGCGCTGCAGCGCAAGTACGCGTATCCGGGCACCGTGCAGGTGCTCGACGACGTCACCCGCATCCTTCCCGACGACACCTGGCTGACGCAGCTGGAATTCCACACCGGCCGCGGCAAGGCTGCGACCCGCGACATCGTGCTTCGCGGCGAGTCGGCGAATGCCGGGCGGCTGGTCGCGCTGCTGCAGGATTCGAAGCTCTTCACGCAGGCGGCGCCGCGCTCGCCGACGACCAAGATCCAGCCGGGGCCCGGCGAGATCTTCGACGTCGGGGCGCAGATCGTCGCGTCGCGCGCGCCCGAGGCGCGGCCGCTCGACATGACGGGACGGGCGGTGGCGCCAGTGCGCGTGCTGCCGGCGCCGGCACCCGGCAGGCCGGCAGCGGCGGCCCCGACGGCCCCGACGCAAGCAGGACGGCCCGCTGCAGGTGCCACTGCAGGTCCCGCTGCAGGGGCCTCGACCGGGGGCAGGCCTGCGACCGGCGCCCCGGCGGTCGGCGCGTCGGCCCCGCCCAAGTCGGGGACTGCGCCACCGGGAGCGGTACCCGCAGCGCCGGCGACCGCCGGCGCGGTGGCACCCCCGGCCGCTCAACCCGCACTTTCCGCCACCCAGGCGCCGCAGCCGATCGAGCCCGCTCCCGCACCGGTCGCGCCGCAATCCGCCCCGCCGCCTGCAGCACCGGGGCAGCCGCAGTTCGGGCCAGTGCCCGGGGTGGGCGACGACGAACCTTCGAAGCAAGGCCATTGACATGACGCCCGCCATCGTCAAGAAGCTCCCGCCCGGCCGCCAGCGCGCGCTGGCACTGGGGCTGTTCGTCGCGGCGGTGGTCGTGGTCCTGGCCGTCGTGCTCGGGCCGGTCGTGCTGCTGCATCGGCATTACGACCGGGCGATTGCCGATACCTCCGATCGGCTGCGCGTCTACGAGCGCGTCGCCGCGCAGGCGCCTCAGCTGCGGGCGGCGCTGACCGCGATGGACCTGCGCGACGGCCGCCGCTTCTACCTCGCCAACACCGCGGCGAACCTCGCCGGCGCCGAGGTGCAGGAGCTGGTGAAATCGGCGATCGAGGACAACGGCGGACGGATCACGACCAGCCAGAACACCGTCCCGCGCGACGACGGGCGCTTTCGCGAGATCGGGGTCAACGTGCAGTTCTTCGCGACGACGCCCAACCTGCAGAAGATCCTGATGGCGATCGAGACCCACCTGCCGTACCTGATCGTCGACAACCTGACCGTGCGACCATTGAATGCGTTTCGCGGATTCAAGCCTGCGCCCGGTCAGGAACCCGAGTTGAACGTGCAGCTCGACGTCGGCGGCTGGGCGTACCCCGAACCGGTGAAGCCGGCCGCGGCGCCGGCCAAGGCGTCGTGAGGCCGCAAGGAGCCGCGCCATGAACGAAATCCGGTCGCTGCGCAGCCTGCTGGTGTGGATCGTCCCCTTCGCGATCGTCCTCGCGGTCCTGGGTTGGGAAACCGACTGGGGTGGCGGCGTCAGCCTGCCGGTTCCCGTCGCGGCGCCCGCTGCGCCGCAGCCGGTCAATGTGGCCCTGACCCCCGAATACAGGATCGACGGCGGACTCGCGGCGCGCAACGAAACCGTCGACCGCGTGCTGTTCAATCCGACGCGGCGACCGGCGCCCCCCGCGGCGCAAGAGGCCGCCAACCCTTCG
>JAJXTF010000015.1 GCA_021784125.1 Pseudomonadota bacterium
CCAGCATGACCTCGTAGAGCCCCAGGTATCCGCTCTTCGCGACGTGACTGATCTCGGCGCCGGGAAACTTCTGCACCAGCAGCTTGCGGATCGTGGCGACGTCCGCGGGCTCGCCAGGGATCGCCGCGGCTGCAGCCATGGACGACGGGGCCTGCGAGGCGGGCGCCTGCGCCCAGGCGGCGGCGTGCATCGTGCAGCCGAGCGCGGCGATCGCGATCGCGTGGGACAACGACGGCCAACGGGTTCGTTTCATTCAGGTCTCCGGAAATCGGGTTATCGCAGCGCCGGCAGTGCCAGCGCGCGCTTGATCATGGGAAGCCGGTCGACGGCGGAAAGGCCGCCGTTGCGCAAGGTCCGCAGCCAGGGAGCCCGCGCACCGAACAGCCGCGCGAGCCCGTCGGTAACCGTGTGCATCGCGAGGACCGGTTCCGCCCTGCGTCGCGCAAAGCGCTCGAGCAGGACCGGGGCGCCCGCATCCGCGACGGGTCCGCGCTCCGCCAGCACGCTCGCCAGCGCCTGCGCATCCCCGAAGCCTAGATTAACACCCTGCCCCGCCAGCGGGTGGACCCCATGCGCGGCGTCGCCGACGAGCGCCATCCGATGGGCGACGGACGTCGGCAGGCGCAGCGATCGCAACGGGAAAGCCGCCGGGGGGGTGATCAGCTTCAGCGCGCCAAGCGCGTTGCCGCCGGCCGCCGCGACACGTTCGCGGAACTCGTCGTGAGGCAGCGCCATCAGCTCGCGCGCCAGCGCATCGGGCGCCGACCAGACGATCGAGATGCGTCGCCCCGGCAGCGGCAGCCAGGCGAGCACGCCGCCGTCGTCGCGGAACCACTGCCGCGCACAGCCATGGTGAGCATGCTCGCACTCGAAATTCGCGACGACCCCCTGCTGTCCGTAGTCCCGGGGCTCGGCGAGGATCCCGGCCGCGTGCCGCACCCAGGAATTCAGGCCGTCGGCTCCGACGACCAGCCGGCCCGCGTAGCTGCGGCCGTCCTCGAGCGCCAGCGTCCCCTCGCTCACCGACCACGCGAGCTTCGCGAAGCGGCCGCCTGCGACAACGTCGACACCGGCGGCATGCGCCTGCAGCAACAGCGCGGCGCGAAGCGCGCGCTCCTCGACGATCCAGGCAAGCGCGCGCTCGCCCAGCTCGTAGGCGGAAAACGAGAGCGTCGCGCCGGCGTCGCCCTCGATGCGCATCGATTCGATCGCGGCGATGCGCTCACAGGACAACCCCTGCCACGCGCCGAGCGCCTGGAGGAACGATGCGTTTCCCGGGCTGATCGCATAGACGCGGACGTCCCAGTCCCCGGTGTCGGCGGCGGCCACCGGCCCGCGGTCGACCAGGGTCACCGCGAGCCCGGCGCGCGCGAGCGCCGCCGCCAGTGCGAGGCCGACGAGGCCTGCGCCGGCGACGACGACATCGCGGCTTGCCGCCCGGTCGCTCATTCGGGCAGCGTCTCGATGACCAGCTGCTGGTTGGTATAGATGCAGATCTCTCCGGCAATCGACAGCGACTTGGCGACGATATCGGCGGCCGCCAGCTCGGTGTTGTCGAGCAGCGCCCTTGCCGCCGCCTGCGCATAGGCGCCACCCGAACCGATGGCGACGATGCCGTGCTCGGGCTCGAGCACGTCGCCATTGCCGGTCACGATCAGCGACGCCGACTGATCGGCGATGGCGAGCATCGCCTCCAGCCGACGCAGCACGCGATCCGAGCGCCAGTCCTTGGCGAGTTCGACAGCGGCGCGCGTCAAATGTCCCTGGTGTTTCTCGAGCTTGCCCTCGAAGCGTTCGAACAGCGTGAACGCGTCGGCGGTGGCGCCGGCGAACCCCGCGAGGACCTTGCCGTGGTAGAGGCGCCTGACCTTCCTCGCCGTCGCCTTGATCACGACCTGGCCGAGCGTGACCTGGCCGTCGCCGCCCAGCGCCACCGCGCCGGCGCGTCGCACCGAAAGGATGGTCGTCCCGTGGAATGTCTCGTTCGTCACGACGCGCTCACCCCGCGATCACTCGACCTTCTTGAGGAAATGGCGCGGCGAGATGCCGATCAGCAGCAGCAGCGCGCGCACGATCGGCGTCGCGCCGACGATCTGCGCCGCCTTGTGCTGGCTTTCGATGCGAACGATCGCATTCAGCAGCGCACCCGCGCAGACGAAATCGATGCGATCGACCGCGCTCATGTCGATGGTAGCGACGTCGTGCATCGCGGCAAACTGCTCGAGCTGAGCGAAGTGCGACGGCGCGGTACCGAGGATCACCCCTTCCCAGACGATGGTCTCGGCGTCGGCTGGCGCCGGCGACGCGCCATTCGCGGGGGACGCCGACGACCGATTCCCGGCAGCTTCGCCGCCCGTGCCGCCGGGCTGCGCCCGTGGCGGCGGCTCCCACGACGGCGGCGAGAGCTCGAAGGCGACCGCGTACTCGACCGCCCGGTCGTCGAAGCCCGCCTGGTCGTGATGCCATTGCTTGAGCTCCAGCGACAGCAGCCATGCGCCCTCGCCGCCCTCGCGCCCTTGCGCAACCGCCGCCTCCAGTGCGGCGCAGAGCTTCTCCGCGCGCTGGATCGCGAGCTCCATCCGCTGGCGGCGCGCGCGGGCGAGGTCATGCGCAAGCAGGCGGGCGCCTTCGTCGTCGAAGCCGGTGACCGAGCCCAGGTCGATCCTCGCGCTCGGAACGCACTTCGCCAGCGCACGCCTCAGGCCGTCGAGTTGCGCACTGCTTCCCGCGGAGAGCTTGCCCGTGATCGCGATGTAACCGCCGCCCTGACCCTTGTCGCTGCCCAGCGGCTGCATGCTCTCGTCCCACGACGGCGCGGAGCTCTCGAACTGCAGGAGGTAATTCATCGCCAGCTGGTCGAAAGCGGCGCGGTCGTTCGCACGCTGCAGCAGGTCGAACAGCGCCAGCCATGCCAGCGCCGACTGCCTGGCGTCGGGATCGGTCTGGATGCCCTGCTCGAGCACCGGCCGGGCCGCCTGCTCCTGACCGCTCGCATACAGCAGCGCCGCGTTCTCGAGGACGTCGCACAGCCCCGGGTTCGCCTGCGCCACCTCGATCGCCGCGGGCGCGGTCGACCAGTCGATGATGCTCGCGCCCCGCAGGCTCGATTCCCCCAGCGGTTCGAACGCGGGCCCCTTCCCTGCCTTGCGACTCGCGGCCTGCGCGGCGAGCTCGCGCGCCGACACGACGTGCGGCGGCCTGACCGGCGGTTTTCCGCCCGAGGCTTTCGCAGCCGCCTGCTTCTTCGCCGACGCCTTGCCGAAAATTGCCATCCGACGCGATATGCCGTTGGAATGAAAGATGTTGATTATGGCCCTGGGCCACCCAGGGAACAAGCCAGGACGGCCTTCGGGCCGATATTGCGCGGATACCGTTGCCCAGACGACAACGGCCGGATGACCGGCCGTCGCGCACACCCGGGGACCGCCTCGCGGCGGCCGCTCTCAGCCGAGGTTCGCCGCAGCGAAGTCCCAGTTGAGCAACTTGTCGATTACAGCATTGACGTAGTCGGCGCGCCGGTTCTGGTAATCGAGGTAATAGGCGTGCTCCCAGACGTCGACCGTCAGCAGCGGCGTCTGTCCCTTGGTCAGCGGCACCTCGGCATTGCCGGTCTTGACGATCTTGAGCTTGCCGCCCTCGACCACCAGCCAGCCCCAGCCCGAGCCGAACTGCGACACCGCGTTGGCGGCGAAATCCTTGCGGAAATTGTCGTATCCGCCCAGATCGGAATCGATCATCGCCGCCAGCCGGCCCGTCGGCTTGCCGCCGCCACCGGCCCTGAGGCTGTTCCAGTAGAACGTGTGATTCCAGACCTGCGCGGCGTTGTTGAACATCCCCGCCTTGTCGGGCTTGCCCGCCGCGTCCGCGATCACCTTCTCCAGCGTCGCGGTCTCGTAATCGGTGCCCTTGACCAGGTTGTTCAGATTGTCGACGTAGGTCTTGTGATGCTTGCCGTAGTGGAACGACAACGTGTTCGCGGTGATCACCGGGTCGAGCGCGTTATCGGCATAGGGCAGCGGCGGCAGCGTGAACATATCGGCAGGCTCCTTCGATTGATGGAATGGAAAGGCAGGGCGGCGTCGACGGCGGCTCGCGGCGATGTCGTGCGCGACGTCGCAGGCGCGCCATGCGCCCGGTCGCGCGCGATCAGTCGCCGTAGAGCTTCTGAACCCGTTCGCGGCGTTCCTGGGCCTCGATGGACAGTGTCGTCATCGGCCGGGCGAGCAATCGCGGGACGCCGATCGGTTCGCCGGTCTCCTCGCAATAACCGTAGGACGCGTCGTCGATCATCCGCAGCGACTTTTCGACCTTCTTCAGCAGCTTGCGTTCCCGGTCGCGGGTGCGCAGCTCGAGCGTGTATTCCTCCTCGAGCGTCGCACGATCGGAGGGGTCCGTCGTGATCTCGTTCTCGCGCAGGTGCTCGCCGGTGTCGTCGGCATTGCGCAGGATCTGGTCGCGAATGTCCATCAGCCGCTTCTTGAAGAAAGCGAGCTGGGCCTCGTTCATGTATTCCTTCTCCGGAGCCTTGAGGATGTCCTCCTCGGTGAGCTCGCGGGGCTGTTTCTTGACGGCGGTTGCGGTTTTGGCTGCCATGCTTCGATCCATCCGTAACGTCGTTGCGACGCGGTTCCGGCGCTGCGCTCGGGGAACCGCGCGATGTCCGCAGGAAATTGGGCATTATAACCCGTCGTCGGCCCGCGAGCGACTTTGCGATCCCGCCGGGCCTGGAGTCGCCCGTGCCGGGGATCGCAGCCTATAATCTCGACAAAACAAGGAGTTCCGGTGCCCCACACCTTCGTCAAGCTCGCCCGGCCCGACGACTGGCACGTGCATCTGCGCGATGGCGCTGCCCTGCGCGCCGTCGCCGCCGACACTGCACGAGTATTCCGGCGAGCAATCGTCATGCCCAACCTCAAGCCCGCGGTCACGACCGTGCAGGCCGCCGCCGCCTACCGCGAGCGGATCCTGGCGGCCCTGCCTGCGGACACCGGCTTCGACCCGCTGATGACCCTGTACCTGACGGACGCGACGTCGGCCGACGAGATCGCCCGCGCCAAGGGGAGCGGATTCGTCCACGCGGTCAAGTACTACCCGGCCGGCGCAACGACGAATTCGGAATCGGGGGTGACCGCGCTGTCACGCGCCTATCCGGCACTTGCCGCCATGGAACGACAGGACATGGTCCTCGCGGTCCACGGCGAGGTCACCGACCCGGACGTCGACGTGTTCGATCGCGAGCGCGTGTTCATCGACCGCGAGCTGACCGCGATCCTGCGCGATTTCCCCGGGTTGCGCGTCGTCCTCGAGCACATCACGACGCGCGAAGCCGCCGAGTTCGTCGGCGAGGCACCGGGCACCGTCGCGGCGACGATCACGCCGCAGCACCTCCTCTATTCGCGAAACGCCCTGTTCTCGGGGGGCTTGCGCCCCCACCTCTACTGCCTGCCCGTGCTAAAGCGCGAGAGCCACCGGCAGGCGCTGGTAGCCGCGGCGACCTCGGGCAGTCCCAAGTACTTTCTCGGCACCGATTCCGCGCCGCACGCGAAGGACGCGAAGGAGAACGCCTGCGGCTGCGCCGGCTGCTACAGCGCGCCCGCTGCGCTGGCGCTGTATGCCGAGGCTTTCGAGGACGCCGGCGCGCTGGACCGGCTGGAGGCCTTCGCGAGCCGGTACGGCGCGGCGTTCTACGGGCTCCCGCAAAACCGGGAATCGATCACGCTGCAGCGCGTACCGTGGCGTGTCCCGGAAGCGTTGCCGTTCGGCGATGCGACGATCGTGCCGCTGCGCGCCGGGGAGGAGTTGCGCTGGCGCGTCGGCGCGGTCGTACCGGCGTAGCTGCGGCGCAGGAAATGTCCGCCCGCGCGCACCCGCCGTGCGCGCGCGCTTGCTGCCCGCTTCCTGCGTGTGCACTTCGTGCATGGGCCGCAGAGTGAGGGCGCTCGCTGCGACTGCACCGGTCGCAGATCCACTGCGCGCAAACCGGGTGCGGCCAGGCGGGATCGACGCAAACCGAGCCCGCACAGTTCGAATCGGCACGAGCCGAATCGGCACCGACCGCTGGGGCCGTGTGCCGGGGCCGTCGAAGCGCCCGTGGCAGTGCCTGCCGTCGCGGGTGGTGGGGCGAGCGAGCCCGATAGGAACGCACTCTGCTCGATGTCCTCGAGCGACGCCACACCGGGTCCCCGCCGGCAGGCGTTCACGGACCTCGGGCGCACAGACGGCCCCGGCGCACGGCCCAATGCACATGTCCGCGGCCCCATGCACGGTTCCTGGCCCGGGCCGCGCGCCCGGTCGACAGGTCGGCGCGGCGGGCGCGAACCCTCTACAATGTCACCTGCGAAGCCGGCCAGATCGTCGCTGCCCTCGAAGCGCAAGTTTCGGGGGGAGAGGAAAGTCCGGGCTCCACAGAGCAGGATGCCGGGTAACGCCCGGCCGCACCAGTCGAGGCCTCGCGGCCAAGGCAAAGGCGAGGAACAGGGCCACAGAGACGAGTCGCTTCCGGTCAAACGGAAGCGGGTGAAACGCGGCAACCTCCATCCGGAGCAACGCCAAATAGGCGGACGACGACGCTGCTCGCCGAGTCCGCGGGTAGGCGGCTCGAGCCCGGCGGCAACGCCGGGCCTAGAGGAATGACGGTCATAGCATGCGGATTCCGCGTGCCGTAACAGAACCCGGCTTATCGGCCGGCTTCGCGTTCTTTTTTCAGGGGCACCGCCGACGCGTCGGCGGTGCCAGCACCTAGCTTCGCGGGCCGCGACGCCCGCGCCAGCCCCTCTTCAGGTCCTTCAGGATCTCGCGCGCGGCGTTGCGCCCCGGTATGCCGGTCACGCCGCCGCCCGGATGTGCACCTGCGCCGCACAGGTAGAGGCCCGGCACCGGCATCCGGTAGTCGGCGTTGCCGAGCACCGGCCGCGTCGAGAACAACTGGTCGAGTGCGAGCGCACCATGGAAGATGTCGCCGCCGGTGAGGCCGAACTCGCGCTCGAGATCGAGCGGCGACAGCACACGGCGCCCGATGACGTTGCGTCCGAAATTGGGAGCGACGCGATCGACGGTGGCGATCATCAGGTCGGCGACCTCGTCGCGGTGATCGTCCCAGGTCGTTCCACCGCGCACGTCGCCGATGCTCGGGTGCACGTGCTGGCAGAACAGACTGGCGACGTGCCGGCCTGCAGGCGCAAGCGACGGATCGACCACGGACGGGATCAGCACTTCGACGATCGGCTCGCGGGACCATCCGCGCAGCTTCGCGTCGAAATACGCCCGCTCCATGTAGCCGAGCGAGGGCGCGACGATGATGCCCGCGCCGTGGTGTGCCTGCGGCGTCGCACCCGGGAGGCACCGGAAATCGGGCAGCCCGGCGAGGGCGACGTTCATCCGGAACGTCCCCGAGCCGCAGCGGTAGCCGTCGATGCGCGCGCGAAAGTCGGCATCGACGTGCTCGGGCGCGACGAGTTCGCCGAACAGCAGCCTGGGATTGACGTTGGCGACGACGCGATGCGCGCGAATGGTCTCGCCGCCGGCCAGTTCGACCCCCGCCGCGCGACCGTTGTCGACGATCACGCGTGCCACCGGACTGGACGTCCGTATCGCCACGCCGCGGACCGCGCACTCCTTCGCCATCGCCTGCGTGATCGCGCCCATGCCGCCCAGCGCATGGCCCCACTGCCCGCGCTCGCCGTTGACCTCGCCGAAGACGTGATGCAGCAGGACATAGGCCGAGCCGGGTGCGTACGGGCTCTGGAAATTGCCGACGACCGCATCGAAGCCGAACGCGGCCTTGATCGGATCGGACTCGAACCAGCGGTCGAGGATCTCGCCGGCGCTCTTGGTGAAAAGGTCCAGCGCATCGCGCTGGCCCGCACGATCGAGCGCGCGAAACGGTCGCGAGACCTTCCACGCATCGATCGCCAGCGCCAGACGCTGTCCGCGGCCCGCACCGGGATTGGGCGGCGTCACGTGCAGGAGGCCGCGCAGCACGTCGGCCACGCGCGACAGCATCGCGTAATAATCGGGCAGGCGCGCCGCGTCCTTCGCCGAGAACTTCGCAACCTCGGCCTGGGTTGCGGCCAGGCCGCCGCCGACCTTCAGGCTTCGATCGCCGGGCAGCGGGAGGAAGTTGGAGATCGGCCGCTTGACGATCGCGAGACCGTGCCTGGCGAGATTCAGGTCCGCGATCACCTGCGGCGCGAGCAGGCTCACCGTGTAGCTCGCGGTCGAATTGCGGAAACCGGGGTGGAATTCCTCGGTGACGGCGGCGCCGCCCACGACGCCGCGGCGTTCGACGACGCAGACCGACTGGCCGGCGCCGGCCAGGTAGGCGGCGCAGGTCAGGCCGTTGTGCCCGGCGCCGATGACGACGGCGTCGAAGCTGCGCGCACTCACGGCCATGTCGACCGGATCACCAGGCGCGGGAGGCTCGCGCCGCGGCCCCTCCGCGCATCGCTATTCGCCGAGTCCGGCGGCGACGTTCGAGAAACCGGCGTCGACGTAGGTCGTTTCGCCGGTGATCGCCGAAGACAGCGACGAGAAGTAGAACGCCGCCACGTTGCCGACCTCGTCGATCGTCACGTTGCGCCGCAGCGGCGCCGTCTGCTCGACGAAGTGCAGGATCCTCGAGAAGCCGCCGATCCCGGCCGCCGCCAGCGTCTTGATGGGACCCGCGGAGATCGCGTTCACGCGCGTGCCTTCGGGGCCGAGCGCCGACGCCAGGTAGCGCACGTTCGCCTCCAGGCTTGCCTTGGCGAGGCCCATGACGTTGTAGTTCGCGACGGCGCGCACCGCGCCCAGGTAGGAGAGCGTCAGCAACGACGCGCCGCGCCCCGCCAGCAGCGGCCGCGCGCCCTTGGCGAGCGCGGCGAAGCTGTAGCTCGAGATGTCGTGGGCCGTCGCGAAAGCGCTGCGCGACAGGGCTTCCAGGTAGTCGCCGGACAGTGCCTCGCGCGGCGCGAATGCGATCGAATGCAGCAGCCCGTCGAGTCCGCCCCATTCCCGGCGCAGCCCATCGAACAATGCCGCGATCTGCTCGTCGGAGGTGACGTCGCAGGGGAGTACCGGACAGCTGCCGAATTCGGCGGCCACCTTGACCACGCGATCCTTGAGATCCTCGCTCGCGTAGGTGAATGCGAGGGTCGCGCCCTCGCGGTGACAGGCCCTGGCGACACCGTAGGCGATGGAGCGCGTCGACAGGATGCCTGTGATCAGCAGGCGGCGATCGGCGAGAAATCCCATGGTGGTCGTGCTCCGGTCGTGTCGGTTCAGAACTCGAGAGGCTTGACGGGCTCGAACACGCCGCAGGCGATGCGCTCGTTCGGCACGTCGGGGCGCGCTGCCGTCACCCTCGACCCCGCATAGACGACGACGCTGTGCCCGGCGACGCCGTCGACGCCCGTCGCGCGCAGACCCGCGACCTGCTGCGATGCCTGTGCGTTGCCGTCCGCATCGGCGATGAGCGTCGAGACGAGCTCCTCCGGCTTGCGCTTCGACGCGGGCGGCGCCCACGCCGGTCCGGCCGAAAAGCCGTTGGGCGACGTGCAGTTGGGCGCTTCCTGGATGGCGATGCGGAACTCGCCGATCGGAAGGTTGAACGCGGCGACCGTCACCATTGCGCCATCCCCACGGTCGACGACCCGCACCTTCCCCGAAACAGCCGAGCCGCCGATCGCGCGCAACACGGCGACCTGGCCGAGGTTGCGCACTGCGGCCGCAGCCGGCGGCTGCCGCGCCGCGCTGGGCTCGCGCGGGCCCGCACATCCACCGAGGCTGGCCGCGACGAGCAGCAACATGCCCGCGACCCGCGTCGGGCGCGCAAGGGCGCGGCGCAATCCCACCCGCCGACGACACGCCTCCGTCGGCTGCCTTCGGCGGGATCGTCCGACAGGAATGCCAGGTTCAGTCATTGCCACGGACCTCGATTGTTCCAGACCGCGATGATACGGGATTGCAGCAGGGGATCGCGCGAAGGATCGCGGTGCCGGGACAACGCCGCGGCGTACAATGGCGCCTTGTCGCATCGCCTGCCGAGCCGCCGCCGAACCGGCGGCATTTTGTTTGCTCCAGCTCGCGCCCGAACCATGCCGTTGCCGATGACGCCCGAAGAAATTGTCTCCGAGCTCGACAAGCACATCGTCGGGCAGGACGCGGCCAAGCGCGCCGTTGCGATCGCGCTGCGCAATCGCTGGCGCCGCCAGCAGGTTCCCGATCCGCTGCGGCAGGAGATCACGCCCAAGAACATCCTGCTGATCGGCCCCACCGGTGTGGGCAAGACCGAGATCGCGCGCCGTCTCGCGCGGCTCGCCGATGCCCCGTTCGTCAAGGTCGAGGCCACCAAGTTCACCGAAGTCGGGTACGTCGGCCGCGACGTGGACACCATCGTGCGCGACCTGGTCGAGGTCTCGGTCAAGCAGACGCGCGAAGCGGAGACGCGCGCCGTGCGCGATCGCGCGGCCGACGCCGCCGAGGAGCGCATCCTCGACGTGCTGCTGCCCCCGGCGCGCGAGGTCAACTTCCACGACATGCGCCCCGCCGACTCGGCGACGCGCCAGAAATTCCGCAAGATGCTGCGCGAGGGGCAGCTCGACGACAAGGAAGTCGAAATCGAGGTCGCCGCGGCAATGCCGCAGATGGACATCATGGCGCCTCCCGGCATGGAGGACCTGACGTCGCAGATCCAGGGCATGTTCCAGCAGATGGGCACCGGCCGGCGCAAGGTCAGGAAGATGCAGGTGTCCGAAGCGCTGCGCCAGCTGACCGACGAAGAGGCGGCCAAGCTCATCAACGACGACGACGTCAAGCAGCGCGCCGTCGCCGCCGCCGAGCAGAACGGCATTGTGTTCCTGGACGAGATCGACAAGATCACCGCCCGCAGCGAAGGCCAGGGCGCCGACGTTTCGCGCCAGGGCGTCCAGCGCGACCTGCTGCCGCTGGTCGAGGGGACCACGGTCGCGACCAAGTACGGAATGATCAGGACCGATCACATCCTGTTCATCGCTTCTGGCGCCTTTCACCTGTCGAAGCCCTCGGATCTCATTCCCGAGCTGCAGGGCCGGCTGCCGATACGCGTGGAGCTCAATTCGCTGTCGGTCGGGGATTTCGAGCGCATCCTGACTTCGACCGACGCCTGCCTGACGCGCCAGTACCAGGCGCTGCTCGGCACCGAGCAGGTGCACCTCGAGTTCGCACCCGACGGCATCCGCCGCCTCGCCGAGATCGCCCATGCCGTCAACGAACGGCAGGAAAACATCGGCGCGCGCCGTCTCTACACGGTGATGGAGCGCCTGCTCGAGGAGCTCTCGTTCCAGGCGACGCGACACACCGGCGAAACCATCGTCATCGATGCCGCGTACGTCGACGGCCGGCTCGCCGGGATCGCCGGCGACGACAATCTATCGCAATACATCCTCTAATTGCTCGCACGCATCCTCGGCATCATCCTGCCGGTCTTTTCGATCATCGCATTCGGCTGGATGTACGCATGGCGGGTCAAACCCGACATGTCGATGGTCAACCGCATCAGCATGAACGTGCTGGCGCCGGCGCTGGTGTTCTCCGCGCTCGCGAGCAAGGACTTCGACGTCGGCGCCAACAAGATGCTGCTCGTCGGCAGCATCGGCGTCGTTCTCGGTTCGGGATTGCTGGCGTGGCCTTTCGCCAGGCTCCTCGACACCAGCTCGCGGACCTTCGTGCCGCCGATGATGTTCAACAACTGTGGGAACATGGGCCTGCCGCTCGCGGTGCTCGCTTACGGCGCCGCCGGATTCTCGCCGATGGTCGCGCTGTTCACGATCTCGAACCTGCTGCAGTTCACGGTCGGCGCGTGGATCATCGATCACCACGCCCGCTTCGGTAGCCTGCTGCGCAACCCGATGGTGATCTCGACCGTCGTAGGCTTCGCTTTCGCACTGGCGCACCCGCCGATGCCCGAATGGCTTTCCGTCGCAATCAAGCTCGTCGGCGACGCACTGATCCCGATGATGCTGCTTTCACTGGGCGTGCGCCTCTACGAGGCGAACTTCGCCGACTGGCACCTCGGGCTGATCGGCGGGATCGTCTGCCCGCTCACCGGCATCGCGACGGCGGCACTGCTCTCCCCGGTGCTCGGCCTCACCCATACGCAGCAGGGCCTGCTGCTCATCTTCGGCAGCCTGCCGCCTGCAGTGCTGAACTTCATGGTCGCCGAGCAGTTCAAGCAGGAGCCCGCGAAGGTCGCGTCGATCGTCCTCGTCGGCAATCTGCTCGCGGTCGTGTTCGTGCCCCTGGGGCTGACCTTCGCACTGCGCTAGCTGCGTTCGCGTTCATCGGTGCACCGGCGCTCGGGGACCACGCACCTGGACGATGGGCCGAGATCGGCCAGGTCCGGACGGTCATGGGCCCCGTCGAGCTTGCCTGAAACCGGACGTTGGTGCTCGTCCTGTGTCGGGTGAGGCGGTGGCCGCGTTGCGTTCCGCGAGATAAATCGAGAAAGCTTGGCAGCGGCCTCACGCCGTTGCAGGCCGCGCGGCAGGCGATGAGCATCTCCGCGCACATGACCCGCGGATCCGGAGGAGACATTGCATCCGGTACATCCGGCGCGTATCGTCGCCGTTTTCCCGTCGACCGCGTTATGGAGCTCATAATGAAGATCGCTGTCCCTGTTACGCTTTGTGCCCTGCTGGCGCTGAGTCAAACCGCGTTCGCCGCCCCATCGCAGCAAGCCCTCAAGTACCTCGGCACGACCCGGCTCGCGCCCGCCAGTTCGAGCGCCAGCCAGGGCCTGGGGCAGGAGATCCATCCGGGGCCCGAGTTCGACGCCCATTTCGATCGCCTGGCCAAGGGCTCGGTGAGCCCGGCCCGCGTACCCGCCAGTCATGTGCCGACGCCGGCCGACAGCGCGGTCTTCGGCTTCCAGGCCGATGTCGGGTTCGACGGCCTGACCCACCGCGACCAGCGCAACGCCAGCGGCGGCAACCAGTTCAGCCTGGAGCCGCCCGATCAAGCGCTGGCGGTCGGCAATGGCTACGTCGTCGAGGCCGTCAACACCGCGATCCGGGTGCGCAAGACCGACGGCACGATTCCCGTGCCGGCCGTCGGCCTCAACGCGTTCTTCAATCTGGCGCCCTCGATCGATCGAAGCACCGGCGTCTACGGCCCCTTCACCTCCGACCCGAAGGCCTACTACGACGCTGACACGCAGCGCTGGTTCGTGACCATGCTCGAGATCGACCAGGACCCGGCCACGGGCGCCTTGCAGGGCCATTCGTCGGTGCTCATCGCGGTGAGCCAGAGCGCCGACCCGACCGGCAGCTGGTACATATACAGCCTGGATACGACCAACGCCGGCGACCCGGTCAACCATCCGGGCTGCCCCTGCTTGGGCGACCAGCCGCTGATCGGCGCGGACGCCAACGGCTTCTACGTTACGACCAACGAGTTCCCGCTGTTCACGAGCGGCTTCAATGGCGCCCAAGTCTATGCGATGTCGAAGGCCAGCCTCGAGAGTGGTGGCCCGGTCGCCGCGGTATCGTTCAGCAACATCCCGCTGGCCGAAGGCCCAGCCTACTCGCTGCAGCCGGCGACCACCGCACCCGGCGGCCCACACGCCAACCGCCAGGGCGGCACCGAGTACTTCATGAGTGCGCTGGACTTCAACAACAGCCTCGACAACCGGATCGCGGTCTGGGCGCTGACGAACACCTCGACACTGAACTCAACCGCGCCGGCGCTCGCGTTGCAGAGCACGATCATCGATTCGCAGGTCTACGGCGCGCCGCCCTCGGCGCAGCAGAAGCCCGGCCCGCTGCCGCTGGCCGCCTTCATCAAGGATGGCGGCTTCGGCGTCAAGGCATCGGCGCAGATCCTGCCGCTGGTCGATGGCAACGACGACCGCATGCAGCAGGTGACCTGGGCCGACGGCAAGCTGTGGTCGTCGTTGAACACGGTGGTCAAGCCGGCCAATGGCGTCGTCAAGGCCGGTACTGCGTACTTCATCGTCGCGCCCAGCTGGAGCGGCAGCGCGCTCAGCGGCAGCATCGTCAAGCAGGGCTATCTGTCGCTGAGCAACCACAGCCTGATCTACCCCTCGGTCGGGGTCAACAGCGCCGGCAAGGGCGTGATCGCCTTCAGCGTCGTCGGCGACTCGGTGTACCCGAGCGCGGCCTACGCGCCGATCGATGCCGTGAACGGCGCCGGTGCGATCCGCTTTGCCGCCCTGGGTGCCGCGCCCGACGACGGCTTCAGCGGCTACGCTTTCTTCGGCAGCCGCGTGGGTCGCTGGGGCGACTACTCGGCCGCGGTGTCCGACGTCGACGGCTCGATCTGGTTCGCCAACGAGTACATCCCCGGCGGAACGCGCACGCTCTATGCGAACTGGGGCACCTTCATCGGTCACGTCACACCGTAGCGTCCGCGGCCGACCGGTTCAGCGCGGCCGGTCGGCTTCGAACGGCGCCTGCATATCACCGGCTTTGGTCGCCGTTCGATCCGATGGGGCAATGCTGCTCGGCCGTCGGGAGGTCGGGGGAGCCTTTGCCGAGCGTCTTCTCCTGGGCAAGACGGATGACTGGTTGGGGTCGGACTGGGACCGTTGACGATTGGACCGAGTGCGCCCAGGAGCAGCCCGCCGTCGCCGCCTCCCAATTTTCCCTAAAGCGGTCGATCGCGCGCCGTGATCAGGCGGCGCGTGCCTCGCCTGCTTGCACGTAGGTGCGTCCGTCGCGGATATGATAAATCCGCCGGAATGTCGGGATGATCTTTTCGTCGTGGGTGACGACGATGATCGCGGTGCCGAACCGTTGCGCCATTTCGTTCAGGATGCGCACCACGGTCAGCGCCCGCTCGCTGTCGAGCGGTGCCGTGGGTTCGTCGGCGAGGATGATCGGTGGCTGGTTGACCAGCGCGCGGGCGATCGCGACGCGCTGCTGCTCGCCGCCCGAAAGCTGGGACACCTGCGCCTGCGCGCGATGGCCGACTTCCAGCGCTGCAAGCATCTCGCGCGCCCGGTCGCGCGACTTGCCGTTGGGCAGCCCGGCGAGCATCGGCAACAGCGCGACATTGTCGGTCACGTCAAGGAACGGGATCAGATAGGGCGCCTGGAATACGAAGCCGATGCGGTCGCGGCGCAAGGCGCGCAGATCGGCCACCTTCCAGCCATTGTCGTAGATCGTTTCCCCGGCGAGCGCCATGCGGCCGGAAGTGGGCTCGATGACGGCACCCAAGCATTTCAACAGCGTGCTCTTGCCCGAGCCACTGGGACCGATCAGTCCCACGACCTCTCCGGGATGGACGATCATGTCCACGCCTTTCAGCGCGTCGACGGCCGCGTCGCCCACACCGTAGCGCTTGGTCAGACCGCTGATCTCGATTGCCGGATGGGCCATGCCCTATCCCCCGATTGCGGTCGCCGGGTCGACGCGCAGCGCGGCGCGGATGGCGACGATGCTTGCGAACGCGCAGATCACCAGCACGAGCACGGCGCCCAGCACCGCATCCCCGGGCAGCAGCAACACGTACTTGGGGAAGATCGGTGCCCACAGCGTGGCCACGGTCTTGCCGACGACGAAGGCGATGGCGCCGAGGCCGAGCGCCTGCTGCAGGATCATCCCGGCGATGGTGCGGTTGCGCGCACCGATCAGCTTGAGCACCGCGATCTCGCGTACCTTGTTCAGGGTCATCGTATAGATAATGAAGGCGACAATGGCGGCGCTGACTACGGCGAGGATGACCAGAAACATGAATATCTGCTTCGCCGACGTGGCGATCAGCTTGGCAACAAGGATCTCGTTCATGTCGGCCCGCGTATACGCTTCCAGATGCTTCCAGCGCCGGATCTCGCGCGCCACCACCACCTCGTCGGCGTTCGACACCAGTCGCAGCATCACGACGTTCACGGTGCGGCTGCTGGCCTGGCTCGCCTGCACGGCCTCGAGCAGTCCCGGCACCCCTGGGCGGTTGAACGCCGGATTGGCGGCGGTGCGCGCCCGCTCATTCACCAGCGCGTCGTCGTCCTTTAGGAACTGCACCTCCTGCGCATCCTGGAGTGGAACGAAGACCATGGGGTCGCCGCCCGAGGACACCATGCGGCGGGTCAAGCCGACCACCGTGTACTCGTGACGGCGGATGCGGATGCGTTCATCGAGCTGGAATCCGGTCTTGACATCGGCAATCGCCTCGTAGTGCGAGCGCGTGATCGGGCGCCCGGCCACGAGGTAGCCGGGCTCCCCGGGATGCCCCGGCTCGAAACCGACGAGCATCACGCGGACATCACTGCTTTCATGCTGGATCTGCATCGTCAGATAGGTGACGTTGCCGGCTTCCGCGACACCCCGCACGCCGAGAAGCGCCCGGTACGCATCGTCGCGCACGTTCGACGGCTCGGCGTAGGGACCGAGCGTGTCGCGCTGCACAACCCAGAGATCGGCGCCGCCGTTTTGGAGCAGCACCATGCCGTCGTCAACCAATCCTCGATAGATCCCGGCCATCGACAACGTCAGGCCGACGAGCAAGCCGAGCCCGAGCCCGGTGAAGATGAACTTGCCCCAGGCATAGAGTATGTCGCGACCGGCGAGGTTGATCATGGATTGGCGCGGACAATCGCGGGGACGACCTTGACCCTGGTGTCCGGCTTCAATACCTGTTCGCTGTGTACGACGACCTCGTCGCCCACGTTGAGGCCGTCAACAATCTGGCTACGTCCGTCGAGCGTCGTGATGCCCACCTTCACCGGCCGGAATGCAACGCGGCCGTCGACGAATTGCCAGACGCCGTCCTGCCGATCGAGCCGCTTCAACGCCGCGGCCGGCACCGAGCCGACGTTGGCGAGTTCGGCGGTGCGGATCGTCACCTCGACCAGCTCGCCGACCGAGATTCCTTCCGGCCGTGCCGCAAAGCCGACGTTGACGATCCGTTCTTCGGTTACCGCATCGCTCACCCAGTCGACGCGCTGGACCTCGCCGCGATAGGCACGCTTCGCGTCGGAGCGCAGCACGATCTCTGCGGGTTGGCCTACGTGCACGCCGCCGGCTTGGCCCTGGTCGATTCGCGCCTTGATCCACAGGGTTGCCGGATCTATGACCTGCAGCACCGCCTGCCCGGCAACAATTGTGGTTCCGGGCTCGACCAGGCGCGCGCTGACCACGCCGTCGACGAGACTCGTGAGCCGCGCCTGCGCGCGCAGCTTGCGGACCCCTGCGACATCGGACAACGCCCGGTCGTGGTCGCGCCGTGCGGCTGCCAGTTGGGCTGCTGCCGCATCGGCAGCCGCCTTCGCAGCATTCGCTTCGTGTCCTTTGGCGTCAGCGGCTTCCTGGCTGACGAATCCCTGCGCACGCAACTCGGTGGAGCGACGCGCGCTCGCGACGGCGAGTTGCGTGCGGCTCTGAGCCTCGGCGAGCTGAGCCTCGGCCGCGCGGACGATGCTGGCGGTGCGTTCTGCCGCGAGTTGCCCGCTGACGACGCGATCCCCCAGATCGACGGGGTCGAGTTCGGCGAGCAACTGTCCGGTCTTGACCACATCGCCTTGGTCGACGAGCACGCGTAGAACGCGGCTCGCAACCGTTGGCCCGATTGCATAGCTGCGACGTGCCTCGACCGTACCAATACCAAACGTACTCGCGATCAGCGGACCCTGCTCGACCTTGGCCAGCGTGACCTTGGCCGGCGCGAGCGGACCTTGGCTCGTCGCCAGCCAGCCAAGCAGCACCGCAACCCCGATACCCGCGGTAATGAGCGTCGCCTTGCGGCCGAGCTTCACGTTCACGACTGTCTCCGCCCGCGATAGCCGTCGAGAAGGAGCGCGAACAGCTTGCGCGACCGCTTCGCCATACCCGCTTCGTCGCCGGCGAGTGATGCCTCGATGACGAGGCCCTGCACCGCCCCAATGAACGACACCGGCGCCAGCGTCGCATCGAGGTCACGCGGAAGCTCACCAGCGGCCTTCGCTTTCGTGAAGAGCAGCGTGAGCCGTTGGCGATACGAGTTGATCATCGCGCGCACCTCTGTGCGCACCGGCGAGTCTCCCGGGTACTGCATCTCGTGAAACATGACGCGTGGCACACCCGGGTTCTCCGCGATGAAGGCCACATGGGCAAGGAACGCCCGCTCAATCTTTGCCAATGGCGAGTCCGCCTTCTCCACGGCCGCTGCGATTGCCGCGCCGAGCGATTCGCGCACCCAGGCAAAGACGGCGAGCCAGATCGCCTGTTTGTCGGGGAAGTGCCGGAACACGGCGCCCTGCGTGAGGCCCATCCGGTCAGCGATCGCCTGTGTCGTGATCGCGTCGGGACCGCGCTCGCGAGCCAGCGCGAGGACCGTGGCGACGATCTCCCGCTGTCGCTGGTCTGTCGTCAGGCGGTGGCGCGGCGCAGCGGGAGCTAGGGTGGGAGTAGGCATGGAATAGAGGGGGGTGCTTGAAAGCGAGTAAGTAGATACTATCTTACTCGAGCAGTCATTCTTTGGCAACCCTTACTTCCAACTGAGCACGCGACCATGCCCTTCCCGGAGTTTTTCGACGCCGCACCGCGGATTACCGTCCGCGACCCGCTGGCCCGTTTCCTTGGCGCAGCCGACGACGGTGTCATCAAATATGGTTACGCCGACGTGGTGAAGCTTGCCGGGCACTCCTGCCCGACGGTCGCATCGGCCTACTTGATGATCCGCGCCGCAATGGCTTCGCTCTATCCCGATGCGCTCCCCGAGCGAGGTGGTCTTCGTGTTGAATTGCGCGAGGATCGGCTGGAGGGTGCGACTGGGGTGGTCGCCAATATTGCGAGCTTCCTGACCGGCGCAACCCACGACACCGGGTTCAAGGGCATCGGCGGACACTTCGACCGGCGCAACCTGTTGTTCTTCGGCGTCGACATCCCGGGGCAGCTCCGTTTGACGCGCACGGATACCGGCGCCGCCGTCACCGTGTCCGCGCGGCTCGACCGCGTGCCCGCCGATCCACGCATGGTCCCCCTCCTGCAGCGTTGCCTCGCAGGCGCGGCCACGGTCGACGAGGCGACGTGTTTCAAATCCTTGTGGCAAGCCAGGGTCCGTTCCCTGCTCGTTGAGCACGCCGACGATCCGAACATCATCGTCGTTCAACACTGAGGTGAACCATGAGAAGCACGCTACCGACCGCTCGCCGCCGCCTTTCCCGTGTGCGAGGGTCGCGATGACTGTAGTGTGAGTTCGCATCGATGCCCCTTAGCTGCTGTTCGTTGCAGAAGCCTCGGAAGTCCAAGGGCAGCTTTCGGTTAACGCGGGTAATCGCTGCTGTCGGCCATCAAGCGACATCGAGCGCGCGTGATTGCCTGCCACCAAGGTGCCGCTCGTACTCGGCGGCGAACCCATTGCTACGTGCGGCATAAGGCGTCACCGTTTCGTTGTCTTCATACCTTCCACGTAGTCTTGCATCTGGTCGAGACGCTGGTTCCAAATCGCGTGCTGGTCCGCCAGCCAGCCCTCGGCGGTTACGAGCGGCTTTGGGGCAAGCTGGAAGCGGCGAACGCGCCCTTCCTTGTGCGACCGTACCATGCCGCATTGTTCAAGCATCGCAAGATGCTGCGCAAAGGACGGCAAGGCCATGTCAAATGGACGTGCCAACTCCGTTGTCGAGGCAGGTCCCCGAGCCAGCCGCTCGACCACAGCGCGCCGCGTCGGGTCGGCGAGCGCCTGAAAGACGCGACTTATCTCCTGACTCCGCGCTGCAGCTCCTCGCTTTGCGGGGGCCCGAGCGCCAATGTCAGCGCCCATGCAGGTACCCATCCAGCTTGTCGAGAGTTTGATATCCGAGTTCGACCGCTCCGAACCCGATCCCGCCGTCGCGTTGTGCTTTGCTCGGGTGCAACTGCCGGAGGGTGATCACGGTCTTGCCGTCACTCTGCTGGTCAAAGGTCACCGTCACCCTAAATCGATTAGGGTCGTCGTCGATGTCCTTCCCGTGATCGAGAACCAGCCGTTCACTGGGCGTTACCTCAAGAAATAGCATTCTGTTGTCGTAACGCTTACCGCCCGGCGCGATCATGTCGAATCGCCATACCGCGCCAGGCTTGGCTTCGCAGTCTTGGTGAACCTCGCAGCGAAACCCGCGTGGGCCAAACCATTGGAACATGCGCTTCGGCTCGACCCAGGCAATGAAAACCTGCTCCCGAGGGGCGTCAATGACACGCGACAGCACGATCTCGCGGTCGAGCACTCCGTTGGCGTATTCAACGTTGGCAACCATGCTCAAATCTCCTTGTGAAAGAGTAAGGCAGGAGCCTTAGTATGCGGCATGGCGAGACTTAGGTCAATACCTTTGTATTCCATACTCGTTGCTCGCAGCCCGATTCCCGACGTTCGCGAATGGCCGCTGAGGGTCGAAAACAGCCACTGCTTCAAATGATTTCTATCGAAGTCGAGCCCTTTCCTGCGCCAGATTCCTGGTCACCACATCCAGCGCGCGTTCGCCCGTGCCGCGGCGTCCGGCGAGACCCTCGATCATGCAAACGACCGGGCGGATCGGGAGCGCGCAAAGGTGCACTACAGCGCCGCGAGCGCGGCGAGTACCGTCTTCTTCTGCAGGATCTCGGGCAGCAGCTGCGGCGGGCGGCCTTTCCGATAGAACGCATAGACCGGAACACCGCTGCGGCCGAGCGCGGCGAGGCTTCGCGTGATCTCCGGGTCGCGGCGTGTCCAATCGGCACGCAGGAGCACGATGCCGAGGCGGCGGAATTCGTCGCGCACGGCCGGGCTGTGAAGCACGAAGCGCTCGTTGACCTGGCAGGTCACGCACCAGGCAGCGGTGTAATCGACGAACACCGTGCGCCCCGCGTTGGTCAGCTCGGCGACGCGCGCCTGCGAGTACGGCTGCCAATCCGCTTCGAGGGACGCCGCCGCGGCACCCGCCTGCGATGCGGTGCGATCGGCCGGCGGGCCCGCGCGCGCCCCGCCGAGCAGCGGCCACGCGATCGCGAGCCCCGCGAGCGCGCCGGCGATGGCGACGATGCTCCAAGCGCGCGCGCCGCCACCGCGATAGCTGCGCCACGCCCAAAGCGCGAAGGCAACGGTGACGAGCACGACCCCGATGCGCAGCACGGCGTCGTTGTCGAGCTGCGCGCCCAGCACCCACACCAGCCACACGACGGTCCCGTAGAGCGGGAAGGCGAGCAGCTGCTTCAGGCGCAGCATCCACGCGCCGGGGCGCGGCAGCACGCGGCGCCACGCCGGGAACCACGCGAGCGCGAGGTAGGGCAGCGCCATTCCGAGGCCCAGGGCGACGAAGATCCCGAAGGTCACCTGCGGCGGGGCAGCGAGCGCGTAGCCGAGCGCTGCGCCCATGAAAGGCGCCGTGCATGGCGACGCGATGACCACGGCGAGCACGCCCGAGGCAAAGGCATCGACCTGCCGGTTGGAATGCGACCAGTTCGCCATCCCGGCCGGCACCAGCGCGCCGAACTCGAACAGCCCCGAGAGGTTCAGCGCAAGGGCGAAGAACAGCACGGCGAGCACGGTCACCACCGCAGGGGATTGCAGCTGGAAACCCCATCCGAGCTGCTCGCCGGCACCTCGCAGCGCCAGCAGCAACGCGGCGAGCGCAACGAAGGTCGTCACGACACCGGCGGCGAATGCCAGACCCTGCGCGCGCATGGTCGCCCGTTCGGCGCCGCGCGCGGAGGCGAGACCGAGTGCCTTCAACGACAGCACGGGGAAGACGCAGGGCATGAGGTTCAGCAGCAGGCCGCCGACGACCGCGAAGGCAAGCGAAACCGGTAGTGACGCCCCTGCGGCGTCGGCAGGCTGCGCGGCGGACGAGAGGTCGACCGTGGCCTCGGTGAGGCGCGGCTTGGGTCCGGCCACGGGCGTGCCGGAAAGCGCGACATCGACCGCGACCGCTCGCGCGTTTCCGCCCTCGCCTGCGAAGCCGTTCGTCGCCGCGAGCACCCCCTGCAGGCGCGCAACGCCCGGGGCGAGGTCGCTCGCCACCGGAAGCGTCAGGACGTAGCTGCCGTCGTCGCTGCGTACGAGCGATTGTGCGATCGACGGTGCGATCAGGCGCTCACGCTCGGCGAAGAACTGCAGCGTACCGGGATCGGCGGCGGCGCCCGGCGGCGGCACGAGCGTCAGCGCAATCGTCGGACCGGACGCGACTGCGCGAGCACCCCATCCCGCCAGCGGACGCGGAAACGCCGCGCGCGTGTCGGCGATCGCCCGCGACCATTCCGCGTCGGGCGCTGCCGATGCGGCAACGGGCAGCTCAAGCGAAAGGTCGGCGCCCTCGGGAATGCAGGTTTCCCTGCACACCAGCCAGTCGGCCCGTGCGGCGAGCGTGGCGGTCGTGCCCGGCTTCGCATCCGCGGGGACGCTGATCGGCACGAGATGGAGCACGACGCCCTCGTAGCCGTAGTTGACCAGCGGGCCGGCCTTCAGTGCGCGCGGGGCCGGCCACTCGATGTCGCCGGCCCTGTAGCCGGCTGGCAGCTTCCAGGCGAGCGTGGTCGGCAATCCCGATTCGCCGGGATTGCGCCAGTAGGTATGCCACCCGGGCTCGATGGCCAGGCGCAATGCCACCGTTGCCGTCGTCCCGGGGACGAGCGCCGTCTGCTCGGCGACGAGTCGGGCGGCGACGTGGCCGGGGGCAGGCCCCGCAGCGGCGGCGAGTCCCGACGCCATCGCCGCGAGAGCGACGAGCGCTACCGCCGTCAGGGAGCCAGCCAATCTTGCGAGCATTCGGTTCGTCCCGCGCCGCCGGTGCGCGTCAGTCCAATGGAGCAGCATTCGCGGCCGGGGTTCCGCAAAAGGGCATAAACGTATAATTGTGCCATCCGACTTCGGCCGGCGCCGGCGTAATGGCTTGGTCGCGGGCTTCCCGGACCCGATCCCGCCTTGGCGCGCGCATTGCGCGCCCGGTGGGCGGTGCCCGCCCCCCCTTCTCCGACCATGTCCAGCGCCTTCCTCGTTTCACTCGGTGTGGTCGCCATCGGCGAGATCGGCGACAAGACCCAGCTCCTGTCGCTGCTGCTCGCGGCCCGCTACCGCAGGCCCTGGCCGATCGTCGCCGGCATCGTGGTGGCGACGCTTTTCAACCATTCGCTCGCCGGCCTGGTCGGGACGTGGCTGCGCCATCACCTCGATCCGCAGGTCCTGCGTTGGCTGGTCGCCGGCGCGTTCCTCATCGTCGCTGCCTGGACGCTCAAGCCCGACCGGCTCGACAACGACGCCGCGGCCAAGTCGCATCTCAACGTCTTCCTCGTCACCACGATTGCGTTCTTCCTGGCCGAAATGGGCGACAAGACGCAGATCGCGACCGCCTTGCTCGCGGCACGCTACGACTCGCTCGTCGCCGTCGTGGCCGGCACCACGCTGGGGATGCTCGTCGCCGACGTCCCCGTCGTCTTCCTCGGCAACGTCGCGGCCCACCGGATACCCTTTCGCGCGCTGCGCATTTTGGCGGCAATCCTGTTCGCGGCGCTGGGATTGTGGGCGATTTTCGCCCCTGCGCCGGTATAATCAACAACTTACAAGAACAACGCGGACCCGCCGCGCATTCCCGTGCCTGATGCGATGAAGCCCTTCGATCCCGCCGCCATCGAGAACGCAGCCCAGACCGCCTGGCGAGATGCGGGCGCCTACCGCGCGATCGAGAACGATCCGCGCTTCCCCAGGGGCAAGTACTACTGCGTGTCGATGCTGCCCTACCCGTCAGGCAAGCTGCACATGGGGCACGTTCGCAACTACACGATCAACGACATGATGTACCGGCAGCTGCGCATGCGCGGGTACAACGTGCTGATGCCGATGGGCTGGGATGCGTTCGGCCTGCCCGCCGAGAACGCGGCGATGAAAGGTCGCGAGGCCCCGGCGAAGTGGACCCGCGACAACATCGCCTACATGAAGCGCCAACTGCAGGCGATGGGGCTGGCGATCGACTGGTCGCGCGAATTTGCGACCTGCGATCCCGCCTACTACCGCTGGAACCAGTGGCTGTTCCTGAAGATGCGGGAGGCCGGCATCGCGTACCGCAAGAGCGGGACCGTGAACTGGGACCCGGTCGACCAGACGGTGCTCGCCAACGAGCAGGTGATCGACGGTCGCGGCTGGCGCTCGGGCGCGCCGGTCGAGAAGCGCGAGATCCCGATGTACTACCTGCGGATCACGCGCTACGCCGACGAACTTCTGAACGAGCTCGACGCGATGCCCGGATGGCCCGAGCGCGTCAAGACGATGCAGGCCAACTGGATCGGCAGGAGCGAGGGCCTGCGCTTCGCGTTCCCGCATTCGGTCGTGGGTGACGACGGGAAGCCGATCGGCGACGGCAGGCTCTACGTGTTCACGACGCGCGCCGACACGATCATGGGCGTCACGTTCTGCGCGATCGCCGCCGAACACCCGCTGGCCACGCATGCTGCGCGGAGCAACCCGGCGCTCGCGAAGTTCATCGACGAATGCAAGCGCGGGTCGGTGATGGAGGCCGACCTCGCGACGATGGAAAAGAAGGGCATGCCGACCGGACTCCAGGTCCGGCACCCGCTGACGGGCGCGGACGTCGACGTCTGGGTCGGCAACTACGTGCTGATGAGCTACGGCGACGGTGCGGTGATGGGCGTGCCGGCGCACGACGAGCGCGATTTCGCCTTCGCGCGCAAATACGGCCTGCCGATACGCCAGGTGATCGCGCCGGCCGCCGCAGCTGGCGCCGCGGAGCCGTCGCCAGCCGAGGCATTCAGCACCGAGCGCTGGCAATCCTGGTACGAGGACAAGGCGGGCGCCTGCATCAACTCCGGGAAGTACGACGGCCTGCGCTACCAGGCGGCCGTCGACGCGGTCGCCGCCGACCTTGCCGCGCTGGGACTGGGCGAGAAACGCACCACCTGGCGCCTTCGCGACTGGGGCATCTCCCGCCAGCGCTACTGGGGCACGCCGATCCCGATCATCCATTGCGACGCCTGCGGCGAAGTCCCTGTGCCCGAGCGCGACCTGCCCGTCGTGCTGCCGGAGGACTGCATCCCCGACGGCAGCGGCAATCCGCTCGACAGGCGCGAGGATTTCCTGCGCGTCGCGTGTCCGCACTGCGGCGCCCCCGCGCGCCGCGAGACCGACACGATGGACACCTTCGTCGATTCGTCGTGGTATTTCATGCGTTACACGTCGCCCGGCGCCACGACGATGATCGACGAGCGCGACACCTACTGGATGCCGATGGACCAGTACATCGGCGGCATCAGCCATGCGATCCTGCACCTGCTTTATGCACGGTTCTGGACCAAGGTGATGCGCGACATGGGCCTCGTCGGCTACGGCGAACCGTTCACCCGGCTGCTGACGCAGGGCATGGTCCTCGCGCACGCGTTCTTCCGCCGCACCGACAAGGGTGGCCTCGACTACATCGCGCCGTCCGACGTCGAGATCGTCCGCGATTCGACCGGTGCGATCACCGGCGGTCGCTCGAAGCGGGACGGCCTGCCGGTCGAGTACGACGGCCTGGGCACGATGTCCAAGTCGAAGCTCAACGGCGTCGATCCGCAGGACATGATCGACCGTTACGGCGCCGATGCCGCGCGGCTGTTCGTCATGTTCGCGAGCCCGCCCGAGCACACGATCGAGTGGTCGGATGCGGGCGTCGAGGGCGCGCACCGGTTCCTGAAGCGACTGTGGAATTTCGCCCATGCGAGAGGCCTGAGCGAGGCCGCACCCACCTTCGACCGGAAGGCTGCCTCCGCGACCGTCAGGACGCTACGCCGCGACGTGCACCTGGCGCTGAAGCAGGCCGATTACGACTACGATCGGGTGCAGTACAACACCGTCGTGTCCGCCGGCATGAAGATGCTGAACACGCTGGAATCGGTGCCCACCGACGAGGCCGGATCCGGGGCATTGATCCGCGAAGGGCTGTCGATCCTGCTCCGCGCGCTCTACCCTGTCGTGCCGCATACGACCTGGGTGCTGTGGAACGACCTCGGTTACCCGGAGGGTGAAGGCGACCTCCTCGACGCACGCTGGCCCGAAGTCGACGCATCGGCGCTCGCCCGCGACGAGATCGAGCTCGTGCTGCAGGTCAACGGCAAGATGCGCGGCAAGCTCATTGTCCCCGCGACCGCCGACCGCGGCGCGATCGAGGCCGCCGCGAGGGCGGCGCCCGAGGTTGCGCGCCAGGGCGACGCTGCGGCGATAAGGAAGATCGTCGTGGTTCCCGGCCGTCTCGTCAATGTCGTGCTCTGAGGCGGTTCGCGCGCTGCCGCAGACCTGCGGCCAGGCCGCACGCAGGCCCTCCCGGGCTGCAGGCCTGCGGCGCCTGATGGCGGCGGCGCGCATCCCGGCCGTGCTCGCACTCTGCTGCACGCTCGCGGCTTGCGGGTTCCACCTTCGCGGCGAAGCGAGCTACGCCTTCACTTCGATATACGTCAACGCCCCCGGCGCGCCTGCGCTCGCCGCCGAGCTCGAACGGGCGCTCGCCGCGACCGGAAGCGCGCGCGTCGTCCACGTCGCGAAGGATGCCCAGGTCGTGCTCGACATCCCGAGCGTCGCCGACGACAAGGAGGTGCTTTCGCTGTCGGGGGCGGGCGGCGTGCGCGAGTACCAGCTGACCAAGCGCGTCGATTTCCGCCTCCACGATCCCGACGGCGGACCGTGGCTGCCTCCCGGCGAAATCACGCTGCGCCGCAGCTATTCGTTCAGCGAAAGCGAGGTTCTCGCCCGCGAAGCGCAGGAGGAGCGGCTGCTGAAGGAGATGCAGACCGATGCCGTACAGCAACTCGTACGCCGCCTGCAGGCGGCGCGCAAACCCGCGTAGGTACCGCAGGACCCCGCCACAGGGACCGGCAGTCCTGCGCTTTCGCCGCAACGCGAGCCGCCCGTGTCCGTGCAACTTCGCCCCGAAGCCCTCGAAGCCCACCTCGCCAGGCAGCTCGCGCCGCTTTACGTCATCCACGGCGACGAGCCGCTGACGTCGCTCGAGGCCGCCGACGCGATCCGCATCGCCGCAAGGCGCGGAGGTTGCGAGGAGCGCGAGCTGTTCATCGTCGAGCAGCATTTCCGCTGGGATGGATTCGTCGCCACCAATGCGAACCTCGGGCTGTTCGGCACGCGCAAGCTCATCGACCTGCGCATTCCTTCCGGCAAGCCCGGTGTCGAAGGCGCCAGCGTCCTCGTCCGCCTTGCTGAAAACCCCAATCCCGACAACGTTACGCTGATCACGCTGCCGCGGCTCGATCGCGCGACGCAGTCGTCGGCGTGGTTCACGGCGCTCGCGCAGGCCGGCGTGACCGTCGCGGTGCCGGCGATCGACCGGGGCGCCCTGCCCGCGTGGATCGCCTCGAGGCTCGCCCGCAACGGCCAGCGCGCGGGCAGCGAAACGATCGCGTTCCTCGCCGAGCGCTGCGAAGGCAACCTCCTTGCCGCGAGTCAGGAGATCGAAAAGCTCGCGCTGCTGCTCCCGCAGGGCACGCTCGACCAGGACGCGGTGCTCGATGCAGTCGCGGACGTCGCGCGCTACGACGTGTTCGAACTGTCGGAGGCCTGGCTCGCCGGTGATGCCGCAAGGATGCTGCGCATCGTCTCGATGCTGCGGGAATCCGCCGAGCCCGTCACCCTTGCCATATGGCAGCTCTCCGAGGACCTGCACGCCCTGGCCACGGTCCACGAGTCGATGCGCAAAGGCATGGCGCTGGCCAGCGCGATGCGCGGCGTGCGCGTCTGGGGCAAGCGGCAGTCGGCGCTGGAACGCGCGGCGCGGCGCATCGCACCCGGCCAGGCGGACCCGCTGGTGCACGCCCTGGCCGGCCTCGATGCGCTCGCCAAAGGCATCGGGCGGGGCGACCCCTGGGATGCCCTGACTTCGACGGCGCTCGCCCTCTGCGGCAAGCGCATTCCGGCGCCGGCCTGACGTTGCTCGGGGACGGCGCGGGCCTTCCACGATCGCTCCGCGATCGTTACCCTAGCGTCTGCCCTCGCGATCGTCCCCGCGTGGTCCATTCGAAGTCAGCGGAGGTCACCATGTACCAGAGGATACTCGTTGCGTTCGACGGCTCGCCGGAGAGCCGACTGGCAGTCGACGAATGCAGCCACCTGACGTTGGTATCAGGCCGGGAAATCCACCTGGTATGCGTCCTGCACGACCCGTCACCCTATCTGCTCGCAGGCGAATTCGTTCCGGAGCCCGCGCTCGCCGTCGACCGGACGCGCATGGACGCCGACCTCAAAGAGGCTGCTGCCAGCCTCACCGAGCGCGGGTTTTCGGTCACCACTCACCTCGAGGACGGCGAGCCGGTCGATGTCATCGCGCGCATGGTCGAGTCCCTGAAGGTCGACCTGCTGATCCTCGGGCACCGGAGGACCAAGAAGTTCGCGCTGCGCTGGTGGCGCGGGTCAGTCGACTCGCTGCTGATCGAGCGTGTGCGCTGCACCATCATGATCGCGGGAGACAACGCGCGGCACTGAGTCCGATGCGCGGCGCTTCGCTCGCGCCTGCGCTCGCAGGTCCCGCATGCGTGCTTCCCGGGTAAGTGCTTGAGTCCCGTGTGCCCGCGTCCTGCATGGGCTGCAAGCTGAGGGCAATGCCCCCGAAGCTGCGGCTGCGCCGGTCACAGATCCACTGCGCGCAAGCCGGGTGCGGCCAGGTGGGAACGACGCAGGCCGAATGTGCGCAGAATGGATCGCGACGTGCTTAACCGCGACGGGCCGACTCGGCACGGATCGAGTCGGCACCGACCGCTGGGGGCCGTGCGACGGGGCCGTCGAAGCGCCCGTGGCAGTGCCTGCCGTCGCGGGTGGTGGGGCGAGCGAGCCCGATAGGAACACTTGCTGCTCGATGTCCTCGAGCGACGCCACACCGGGTCCCCGCCGGCAGGCGTTCACGGAC
>JAJXTF010000161.1 GCA_021784125.1 Pseudomonadota bacterium
ACTTTTCCGGGAACTGATCGGCCGGGGGCTTCCGACCCACATCATATTCTCGGCTTGCGTTTCCCTGCCATTCCTCCCTGTTTCGGTACCGCGATCTCGCGTCTACCGGTCGCAACCGGCGCGTCGTTCCTGAATCGGAGGACACTTCACCGAGCCGAACGAGCAAAACACGCAGCAGTCACCCGGCTTGGGGCGCAGCATTGCTCCGCAGTTGCTGCATTCGTAGAAGTACAAGCACGCGTCCGTAGGCATCCTTTCGCGTCTGGCAAAGCCGCATTCCGGGCACGTCAGGACGGATTCGAGCAACGCGTTGACCGGCCCCATTTCAAGCCTTGCGTAGCCGCAATGCATTGCCGACGACCGAAACGGAGCTCATCGACATCGCCGCGGCCGCGAACAGCGGCGAAAGCAGGATTCCGAACGCCGGATAGAGGACGCCCGCCGCGATCGGCACCCCGAGCGCGTTATAGATCAGGGCGAAGACGAGGTTCTCGTGCATGTTGCGAACCGTCGCTTCGGAGAGTTGACGGGCCCGCGCGATGCCTCGCAGGTCGCCCTTCACCAGCGTGACATGGGCGCTGCTCATCGCCACGTCGGTCCCGGTTCCCATTGCGATTCCCACGCTTGCGCGCGCGAGCGCGGGCGCATCGTTGATGCCGTCGCCAGCCATCGCCACCCGTCGCCCCTCCGATTGCAGGCGCGCGACCAGGTCCGCCTTTTCCTGGGGGCGCACCTCGCCGTACACCTCGTCGATGCCGAGCCGCCGAGCCACCGCCTCGGCAGTGGTTCGACCGTCGCCCGTGGCCATGACGACGCGGATTCCCGCCTGGTGCAGCGCGTCGATGGCGCCGGGTGTCGACGGCTTGATGGGATCGGTCACCGCCAGCAATCCCGCCAGGTGGCCGTCGATTGCGAGGTACACCACGCTCGCCCCTTCCGCCCGCAACCGCTCGGCGTCACCGGCGACCGGTGCCGGGTCGCCACCGACCTCACGCAGGAGCGCGGCATTGCCGAGTGAGATTGCCTTGCCCTCGACCGTTCCGCGGACGCCAATCCCCGTGGCGGACTCGAACGACTCCGGCTTGGCGAGCTTCAGGCCGCGACCCCGCGCGGCTTCGACGATGGCGTTCGCAAGCGGATGCTCGCTGCCCTGGTCGACGCTGGCAGCGACCCGCAACACCTCGTCCTCGCCGAATGGCGGCACCGCGACCACACGGTCGAATACGGGCCGTCCGAGGGTAAGCGTACCGGTCTTGTCCACAATGAGCGTGTCGATCCGTCGCAGCGTCTCGAGCGCTTCCGCGTCCCGGAACAGCACCCCGCTTGTCGCCGCTCGGCCGCTCGCCACCATGACCGACATCGGCGTCGCCAGTCCGAGTGCGCAGGGGCAGGCGATGATCAATACCGATACTGCACTCAGCACTGCGTAGGCGCCTCGTGGCTCCGGCCCGATCGCCCACCAGACGATGGCCGTCACCACTGCGACGCTCACCACCGCGAGCACGAAATAGTGCGCGACATGGTCGGCGAGGCGTTGCATCGGTGCGCGGCTGCGCTGCGCCTGTGCCACCATCTGCACGATCTGCGCCAGTACCGTCTCCGAGCCGATCTTTTCCGCCCGCATCACCAAGCTGCCCGTGCCGTTGATCGTGGCCCCGATGACATGCTCGCCCGGGATCTTTTCAACCGGGATCGGTTCGCCGGTCAGCATCGATTCGTCGACGCTCGATCGCCCCTCGGTCACAGTGCCATCGACCGGCACCTTCTCGCCGGGACGAACGCGCAGGATGTCGCCGATATGCACATCGGTCAGGTGGACGTCCTCCTCGCTGCCGTCCGGACTGATGCGGCGGGCAGTCTTTGCCTGCAGGCCGAGCAGCGCCCGAATGGCGGTCGACGTCTGTGACCGGGCACGCAATTCCAGAACCTGGCCGAGCAGGGTCAGGGAAACAATCACCGACGCAGCCTCGAAATATACGGCGACGCGCCCGCCTTCCCGGAATGCCTCCGGAAACAGGCCGGGCGCGATCGTCCCGAGAACGCTGTAGCCATACGCCGCCGCAACGCCGGTTCCGATCAGCGTCCACATGTTGGGATTGCGGTTGCGTATGGAGCTTGCCCACCGGACGAAGAAAGGCCAGGCGGCCCACAGGACGACCGGCGTCGACAATGCGAGCTCGAGCGACGACATCGCCTGCGGCGCCAGCGGGACGAAGCGATGCCCGCCCATCGCGAGCAACACCCCCAGGATGCTCAATGGCAGCGTCCACCAGAAGCGGCGGGCGAAGTCCTCGAGCTCTGGATTCCTTTCCTCCTCGATGGAGGGCACCTCGGGCTCGAGGGCCATGCCGCAGATCGGGCAATGGCCGGGGGCGGGCCGGCGAATCTGCGGATGCATCGGACAAACGTAGATCGTGCCGGCGCCCGGACCCTGCTTGAATGGCGTCGCGTCCTGAGGTCCAGGGTCGTGATGCCCGGCATGTTCGTTCATCGGGGTCTCCGGTCGGGGTTGCCGTTCGCGCACCCCCAGGGTGAACTGTCGTCAGCCCAAGCGCGTCTCGCCGGCGCAGCGACCCGGGACATTTCCATTCTCCGAGACCTGCACCAGGACTCAGCCATCGCGCCGACGAACCCGCCTGTCCGACACTTAAGGATACGCGTGGTAGACACGCGTCGCTCCGTCGGCCTGGATCAACAAGACTTGATAGGGGCTCGGGCGCGAACTGTCCATCCCGGGCGCGCTTGCCGGCATCCCGGGAACCGCCAGGCCCAGTGCCTTCGGTCGTTCGACGAGGAGCTTCCGAACATCCGCGGCTGGAACGTGTCCCTCCACCACGTACCCATCGACGAGCGCGGTGTGACAGGCTGCAAGCGCCGCCGGAACACCGGCCTTCGCGCGAAACGCGTCGGCGTCGGGAACGTCGTTGATCGTGACCGGGAAGCCATTGGCGCGCATATGCTTCACCCACTCGCCGCAGCAGCCGCAGGTCGGGCTCTTGTACACCTCGACGTTCGGTGCCGCGGCTGCCGTGGCCACCCTGTTCCCGGCGAAAGTGACCGCCACGGCGATACCCAGAAAAGTCCGGCGCTTCATTGAACCCTCCATCGTCGTTGACTTGAAATTGCGGCGGCCGCCCATGCTCATCCTTCACCCATTCCTTAGCGCAGCTGCCAGCCGAACACCCGCGGCGCAGGCTCGCCAGCCCTCAGGATCTTGAGCTCGATGTGAGCCGAGGGTGGCCCCACCGCCCGGAACTCCAGCGTGCCTTTGCGATGGTGCCCACCCGGAGGATCCCCGCGCCAGTCGAGCGGCGACAATGCGGCGCCGTCGTCGGCCGCGAGTGAAGCGCTCTTCACGAGGTCGTCGCTGAGATCGCCTGAGTGTGTCTCGAGCTCGATCTCGAAGCTCCAGCGCTCGCCGGTCACGGCGATCGGCGTGGCCTTGATGGTCACCCCGGACACCGTGCTCGATTGCATCGCGAGCGGCGCCGCGGTCACGCTGGTCCCGAGCAGCGCCAGCAGGCAGGCGAGGAACAGATTCAAGGGGTAGCGCATTTGGCATGCTCCTTCGCGGCCACGAACAACCTCTTCCCGATGTAGGCGAGGCCGGCCGCGTTGAACGCCAGCCCGATCCAGAAGAATTGGACCTGGTACTGGCTGACGAACGTGACCAGGCCGGCGGCACCGAGGATCGGTGCCAGATTGACGAGGTAGTGGGTGCAACACGACACCATCGCGGCGGCGGACGTGGTGCCGGAAGTCGCCATCACTGTCCTGGCCCCGGAGGCACCCGCGACCAGCTCCCGCAAGCGAACGAACAGCCCCACCTGCAGGGCAAATCCAATGCCGAGCAGCACGATGTAATACCAGTACTGGGTGAATTGTCCGATCGTGAATGACCAGCCGGAGACCAGCGTCAGGAGAGAGAAATAGATGGCCATTAGTGCCGTGAAGGCGACGGCTCCCCAGACCAGTGGACCAAGGTGGAATCTCATCGTCTCCAACGACGGGACACGCAACGCCTGATCGTGGTTCATGTCACGCTCCGATGCGCATTGTGCTTCTCGCTTGCCATCGCGAAGAAGTTGTATAGCGGGGCGAAGACCAGACCGAAGTAGACGCCATAGGCGAACACTTCGAGCAGGCCGAGCACGAAGCTCTGCACGGTGATCCAGGTGAAACCGGGCAGCAGCTTGAGCCAGACCTCGTACATCTGTTGGTGGAATACGAGGTCGTAGGCCACGCAGAACACGTAGGTCACGGCCAGAAACGAGCCCGTGGCGAGACCCAAGTCGCGCCAATAGATTCTACCCATGTTGGTGCCCTCCGTGTGGAGACTGTCCCTCGACGGCCGCAGCGGCGTAACGAGCCGGACCCCTCTCGAATTCGTCGCGACAGGAGGTGGAGCAGAAGTAATACGTGCGCCCGTCGTGGACCGACGCAGCGGCAGCCTTCGCTGGGTCGACACCCATGCCGCAAACGGGGTCCCTGGTCGGTCCGCCAGGGCTCGCGCCCTCCTCGCCGCCGTGACCGCCACGATGTCCGTGCCCGCCCATGACGTGGGCGCCGCAGCCGAACCGCATCATGAGCAGAAAAAAGGCACCCCAGAGGAGAATCGATCCCAGCGATTTGATCGTTTCGGTATCCATGATGACTCCTCGATCGCCAAGCACGTCGGATTCGATCAACGGCCCAGGTCGCGTTTGCGTTCCTCGAATTCCTTCTTGTCGATCTCGCCGCGCGCGTAGCGCTCCCGCAGTATCTCGAGTGCGCGATTGCCGGGTCCGTGATTTCCCCCGCCCTGCGACCCGCGATACAGCCATTTCGCGAGCAGCACGATGCCGAGGATGATCAAGACCCACCACAACAGCATCCAGATCATGCCGACGGCCCCACCCTGGCCCCAGCCATAGCCGCCCATCATCCCCGGGCCATAGCCGTAACTTTGCCCGGTGCCTTGTCCATACGCGCAGGTTGCAACCACAAGTTCCGTTACGAGAGCCAACCCGGCTCCGAATAGGCGTTTCATCGTTGGATCTCCATGGTGTTCATCGGGTAACAAGGGGATTGCCCGCCCCATACAGGACGCCCTGTCGCCTTACCGATATGCGACGCGGCGTGCCGTCGGCCGACACGGCGTGACTCGGCCGACGGGATATCCGTAGTCATTTGTCGGCTCGCATGGCTCCGACCGAGTCCGATGGGCGCGTCCCGTCTCGTTGGCTCAAATTCTGCCGCCATCGCGATCCCAGCCATGCTGTAGCGGGTCCCGTTGCGCCTTGGTGAGTTCGGCATCCATCTCCTTCCGCGCCCCCGCGCCCGACGCCCACATCTGCTGACGCAGATCTTCGATCTGCCGGTATGCCTTCCCGATGGCGGCATTCTCAGCCTTGCCGGAGGCGAACAGCCCGCGAAATTGCCACCGCAGCCGTGCATCATCCCGGGACCTGCGCCGCAGCCGCCGCGCTGCGCGCGTGTCAGCGGAACAGTGGCTGCGACCGCAACAGCCGTGAGCATCGCGGCAACGGCAAGTTTCTTCGTCGAATGCAGCCTCGCGATGGTCTCGGGAAGAGCGGCAACACCTTGGGTGATCGTCTTCATCGCCATGGGAACGTTTGCGGAAAGTGGAGCGGCGTCCGTGCGGACGTGAAGCGTGTCGATGGCACCCCTGCGGCTCCAGCCGGAACGCACGCGTGCAGGGAGGAACTTCGCCGCCCTGCTATGCAGCGCGGGCTAAAGCCGCAAGCGGGTGAAGTGCAGGATGGGCGGCACACCCGAAGATGGGTGTGCGGCCGGGGCCGGCAAGAATGCGGACGGAACGGAAGGGACGACCTGGACGTTGGTCGCTACAGCGATTGGCGACTGCGCGGCGGATTGCCCGCCGATCGCTGGAGCCTTGCCTAAGACCGGCACATCGGACCTGCAGAACCGGTCGCAGCCCGCCGGCATATCTTCGCCGACGATACATGAGCCTGCGCTTGTAACGCTCACCTGGCCCGGAGCCATACCGAGGTCAGTCAAACTGCACGCATGCACAACGCCCACGAACAGCGCGAAGAGCCAGACCGCGAGCGCAAAGCCGGTAACTGTCTTGCTCAGCTTGGGGTGCGACTTAAACACGCCTTTGCGTCCTGTTCACGGGGCCCAATTTAGCCCTCATGTCGGCGCGGCGGCGTTGATCCATATCAATGGCGATGCTGCAGGAACCGGCTTTGGCGGAATGCCAGTAACGCTATGCTCTTCGCCGGTCAGCGTCCTCGTCCCATGGTCGATGATCGGGTCATGGCCGGCAACCGCAAGATACGATGCGATGCCGGACCGTGACCGAGCGTGTCCGCCCCGTTGGCCACTGACAGGGGGACCGACACCGCTTAGCGGTTCACCCTAATCGGGCCCTAAGTCTTCACCACGATAATCCGGCGCAGCGCCCATGGTCGGGCCCGTATCCGTCAACCTGTCATGCATCCGAAAGGCATGGCCTCTGCGATCGAAGGAGTAGGTGAATGAAATTCAATGGCTTGCAGCAGCCGCTGGACGCGGCATCCAAGGTCCCCGCGGTCACGGCGCTGTTCTGGTTCATCAAGGTGCTGGCGACCACCCTGGGCGAGACCGGGGGCGACGCCGCGTCGATGTCGCTGGGCCTCGGCTACCTGCTCAGCACGGCCATCTTCGCCACCGTCTTCGTGGCGGCCGTCGCGACGCAGGTCCGGGCAAGTCGATTCCATCCCGGCATCTACTGGATCACCATCATCGCCACGACGACCGTCGGCACGACGCTGGCGGATTTTGCCGACCGGTCGCTGGGCATCGGCTACGCCGGCGGCAGCGCGCTGCTCGCGACACTGCTCCTTGCTTCGCTTTCCGCCTGGTATCTCACTTTGGGGTCGGTGTCGGTCGATACGGTCAGCTCGCCCAAGTCCGAGGCGTTCTACTGGATCACGGTGATGTTCTCGCAGACACTGGGCACCGCGCTGGGCGACTGGACCGCGGACAGCATGGGAATGGGATACGCAGGCGGTGCGCTG
>JAJXTF010000162.1 GCA_021784125.1 Pseudomonadota bacterium
GCTGCGCAGGGAGCGCGCAAAGGGCTCGGGCATCCCGGTGCTGGTGCTGACCGCCCGCGACACCATCGAGGAGCGCGTCCGGGGTTTCGACACGGGCGCCGATGACTACGTCGTCAAGCCGGTGGACCTCGACGAGCTCGCGGCGCGGCTGCGTGCGATCGTCCGGCGCTCGCGCGGCGAGCCTGCGCCGGTGCTCGAGGTGGCGGGGCTGCGCCTCGACCCCGCGGCGCGCACCGTCAGCTACCGCAGCCGGCCGGTCGAACTCAAGGCCAAGGAGTTCAATCTGCTGCAGGAGTTCATGCTGAACGCGGACCGCGTGCTGTCGCGCGCCCAGATCGAGGAACGGCTCTATGCCTGGGGCTCGGAAATCGAAAGCAATGCGGTGGAGGTCCACATCCATCACCTGCGCAAGAAGCTCGCCCCGGAACTGATCCGCACGGTGCGTGGCGTCGGCTACGTGCTGCCGCGCGCACCGGCCGAAGGCGATGGCTGACCGGCCGCGTTCGATCCGGCGCCAGCTTCTGGTGGTGCTTCTGGTCTCGGTCGCGGCGATCTGGAACGCGACCGGCATCGTCAGCTATTTCGATGCCCGGCACGAAGTCGACGAGCTGCTCGATTCGCACCTCGCGCAACTTGCGTCGCTGGTGCTCGCAGAGGTCAGGAGCGAGCCCGACGAGACCGATTTCAAGGAACTGCCAGAGCTGCATCGCTACGCGCGTCGCCTGGCGTTCCAGGTCTGGGACCGCGGTTCGACCCCGCGGATGCGCACGGCCAACGCACCTGCCCAGAGGCTGTCGACCGACGACGACGGCTTCAGCGACGTCACGGTCGCCGGTGAGCGATGGCGTGTCTTCAGCGAATGGGATAACACGCACCGCTACCTGGTTCAGGTCGGCGAGCATGCCGGCGCACGCGACGAAGTCGCCGCGAGGATCGCCCTGAACATGCTGCTGCCACTCGCCATCGCCCTGCCGATCCTGGGCACGCTCATCTGGTTCGGGATCGCGCGTGCCCTCAACCCGCTGCGGATGCTGAGCCGGCAAGTCGAGCATCGGGCGCCGGACAACCTCGCAGCGCTGAACTCGGGCAACGCGCCGGTCGAAGTCGCGCCGCTGGCCACGAACCTGAACCGGCTGTTCGCCCGCGTGCAGGCGTCGATGGAGAACGAGCGCCGATTCACCGCCGATGCGGCCCACGAGCTGCGCACCCCCCTCGCCGCGCTGCGGGCGCAGGCGCAGGTCGCGCGCGGCGCGACCAACGGGCGCGAGCGCGAGCATGCGCTCGACAACGTCATTGCGGGATGTGACCGTGCGACCCATCTGGTCGAGCAGCTCCTCACCCTCGCCCGCCTGGAGCCCGCCAGCTTCGAAGCCAGCAGCGAGATCTGCGACCTGCGCGCCGTCGCCCGCCAGGCCATCGCCGACGCGACGCCTTTGGCCCTCGCCCGGAACATCGAGATCGAGCTGAACGAGGGACCGGCCGTTCAGGTCTCCGGGAATTGGCGACTGCTCGGGATCCTGCTGCGCAACCTTCTCGACAACGCGCTGCGCTACAGCGACGCCCACACCGTCGTGCGCGTCGATGCCGGCGAGCGCGGGGGCGCACCGTGGATCACCGTCGCAGATCTGGGCCCCGGAGTGGCTGCTGAGGAACGCTCGCGACTCGGCCAGCGCTTCCACCGGCTGGTGGACAGCGGGGCCGCAGGAACGGGACTTGGATTGTCGATCGTCAAGCGCATCGCGGAAATCCACGGCGCGACGGTCTCCTTCGACGAGACGGCCGCGGGGAAGGGACTGGCGGTGACGCTGAGCTTCGTCGCGGCACCCGACGGGGCGCGCGCGTCGGCCTGAAATTCAGAAGTGCCGGGCGGCGCGCAGCGATGCGAACGTGATGCCGTCGTTCGGCCGCTTGATGTCGGCGTTCGACATGTGGGCGAGGCGCAGGCCGATTTCCCAGGCGCCGTCGGCCCCGAAGCGCAGGCCCGCGCCGATCCACTCGCCGAACTGGAACGCCGTGCCGAATCTCGGGCCGCCCTGCAACTGGGTGCGCGACAGCAGGTGGACGCCGACGCCGGCATCGATGAACGGCGCCCATTCGCGCGCCTGCCATTCGACACGCAGCATCGGCGTCACGCCGACCGCCGCGATGTTGCGGTAGCCGAATTTGCGTGCCTGTCGCGCGTGCAGGTTCAGCACATCGAGCTCGAGGCCGTAGCGCAGCGCCTCGCCCTTCGCTTCGCGCAAGGGTCGCGGGGCGAACCATTGCCCGGCGATTCCGACGACGGCCGCCTCCGGAGTCGCGCCTCCGAATGTCGCGATGTCCGCTGCATGCGCAGGCGGCCCCGCGAGTGAAGCGAGCGACATTGCGATCGTCGCCAGCGCCGTCGATGCGGGCCCCGCTGCCCTTCCAGGACGGCGGACCCGAATGGCGTCGATGCGGGACCCTGCGGCCGGCACCGGGGAAGGATGACGCGATACGCGACCCGACAACGCGAAGGCCAGCGCCAGCGGACCGGCGATGATCGGCCAGGTCAGATAGCGCAATTCGGCGCCGGGCGCGAACACGACGAAAGTCGCGACATAGAGCAATGCGCTCGATGCCAGCGTCAGCGCCAGTGCCGCGGTCGGGCGGTCCCGGCGCATCCATCCGAGCGTAAATGCGAGCGCACTCGAAAGCAGGTAGGGCAGGGCCGCGAACAGCCAGCCGGGCCGCAGGGCATTGGCGAGCGCGTAGAAGCGTGCCTGTGCAGCCCGCGCCCAGGGCTGCGGCAACGGCGGATTGTCGCGAAAGGCCGTGCGTGCGACGAAGTACGCGCTGCCCTGGATGGCGCCGCGGTGGGGCCCGACCAGCAACCAGGTCGTGCGCAGGCGGTGCTGCACGTAGGCACCGGGGTAACCCAGCGCGGCGCCGATCCACGCGCGGCCCAGCACGCGGCGCTCGGCACCCGAATAGGGATCGGTGAGCCCGTCGCGAACGCCCGACGGCGCCTTCTGGTAGAGCAGCGTGTTAGACGTCGGGTCGAACGCGCCGGTCCGCCGGAGCTCGTCGACCGTCAGGCCGGCGCCGTGCGTGAATGCCGGGAGCAGCAGCGTTCCGCGGTCTACCGAAATCGCCGCCAGGTCCCACAGTGCGATCGATGGCCACACGCTCGCGCGCTCGACCGCCAGGGCGCGATCCAGCGCGAACCCGGTGACGAACGAAATTGCGCCAAGCGCCACGGCGCCGAGGGTCATGCCGCGCCAGTTTTGGCTGCACGTCGGGCGCAGTGTCCGGAGGGCCATTGCGCCATAGGGAAGGATCGCGACGACCGCATTGTGCCTGACGCATCCCGCATAGACGAGCAGCAGCAGGCAGGCCCACATCGGCATTCGCCGCGCCGTCACGACGCTCCGCGCGGCGAGTCCGGACGCCAGGATCATGACTGCAGCCAGGTGCGCATCCGACAGCAGCTGCGCCATCTCCACCAGGGTCAGCGGCGCGATGCCGAAAACGATCACCAGGACCGCACGCAGCCACGTCCTGTCGCTGATCGCCGCCGCGCACAGCGCAATGCCGGTCCAGAACATGGCGAGGTTCACGCCGAGCAGCAGCGCGGGATCGTGGGCGAGGTGGAGCAGCCCCGACCAGAGCGCCGTCATGGCCACAGGAGAGACGTCGTTGAAGTGGCCGCTGCGCGCCTGCCAGAGCTGGTAGGCGGAATCGAAGGGGTATTGGCCGGGGTACAGGAGGACGATCGTCGCGAGTGCTCCCGCGACGGCGAGCAGCCATGGCGCGGGTCGCAGAATCTGTCGCAGAGAAGTCATGGCAGGTCGAATCCGACGCTCCGCAGCAGTGCACCAGGGGTCGGGGAAGTGCCGGGCGGCGTGATGGCACGGTGAGTATAATCCGTGACCTTCGACGACGTCGGGTGAACGGCCGCAGCGATGCCGATCCAGTTTCTCCGTTACGCGGGTGCGGGCGCCATCGGCACGGCTGCCCAGTTCGCGATCCTGATCGCACTCGTCGAGCGCCTGGGGACGAACGCGGTCGTCGCGTCCACGGCTGGCGCCCTCGCCGGCGCGGCGATCAACTACGCTCTCAATCACCGCCTGACGTTTGCCAGCGACGTGCCGCATGCCCGCGCCTTCCCGCGCTTCGCGGCCGTGGCGATGGCGGGAATGGCGCTGAATGCGCTGGTGCTCGCAGGCATGCTCGCGGCCGGCGCGACGCACTACGTCGTCGCGCAGATCGTCGCCACCGGCGCGGTCCTCTGCTTTACCTACGCCTGCAACCGGACCTGGACGTTCTGAAGCCGCCCATGGCAGCCGGTCGCGCCCGCCTGTCGATCGTCGTGCCCGTGCACGACGAGGAGGCGGTCCTGCCCGAGTTCCAGCGACGCCTCGCGGCGGTGCTCGATTCGCTCGAGTGCGACACCGAGATCGTCTACGTCAACGACGGCAGCACCGACGGCTCGCTGGCCGCGCTGCAGCAGTTCCATCGCGACGATCCCCGCGTCGGGGTGGTCGACCTGTCGCGCAATTTCGGCAAGGAGATCGCGATGACCGCGGGTCTCGATTGCGCAGCGGGCGATGCGGTGATCGTCATCGACGCCGACCTGCAGGATCCGCCGGAATGCATTCCCGAGATGGTCGGAGCCTGGAGGTCCGGCTGCGATGTCGTGCTGATGCGCCGCCGCAGCCGCAGGCACGAGGGCTGGATCAAGACCGCGACCGCCGCGGCCTTCTACCGGACGATCGGCCGCATGAGCATGGTCGACATCCCGGAGAACGTCGGCGATTTCCGCCTGCTCTCGCGGCGCGCAGTCGACGCGCTGCGGCGCTTTCCGGAGCGCAGCCGGTTCATGAAAGGACTGTTCGCATGGATCGGATTCCCGGCGCTGCAGATCGAGTACGACCGCGACGGCCGGTATGCCGGCGAGACCAAGTGGAGCTACTGGCGCCTCTGGAACTTCGCGCTCGAGGGGATCACGTCGTTTTCCGCGGCACCGCTGAAGCTCGCGAGCTACATCGGCCTCGCGACGTCGGCGGCCGCATTCCTCTACGGCGCCTGGGTGATCGCCAAGACGCTGATCATCGGTGATCCCGTGCCGGGCTACCCGACGCTGGTCACGCTCGTCCTGTTCCTTGGGGGTCTGCAGCTGATGGCCCTCGGGATCATCGGCGAATATCTCGCCCGGATGTTCGTCGAGGTGAAGCAGCGACCGCTCTACCTGGTGCAGCAGCATCTCGCTCCGCGCCGGGCGGCCGTGCCGCAGGCGGGCGGCGACGAAGCGTCGCCGTGATCCGGCATCGCGGTCCCGCGCAGGTCGATCTCGGCGCCATCCGGCGAAGGATGCCAGGCGATTGCGCCGGCTAGACGATTTCGATGACCAGGTCCGGGTCGAACAGCGGATTCTCGTTGACGCCGTCCCGCGCATAGCCGCGCGGATTGCACACGACGCGCGTTCCGTTGACGACGTAGTCGAAGCTGTCGTGCGTATGCCCGTGGATCCACAGGCACGCGTGCGTTCCGTCGAGCAGGTACTCGGCATCCGAGACGAAGCAGGCATTGAGTGGCGAGCCGGCGAAGCGCGGGTGGATGCTCGACGTCGACGGCGCGTGATGCGTGATCACCACCGTGGGTCCTGCATGCGGGATTGCGAGCCGTTCCTCGAGCCACCGAGCATGCGCCTCGAACAATGCTGCCGAGCGTTCCGGCGTGAACGTCGCCTCCGGCGCGTCCGCCGTGCGGATGCGTGTGAAGTCGCGGATCCAGCGCTGGCCCTCGCGCATCGCCGCCGCGCGCGCATCGCCCTCGCCAAACAGCCTGAAGTCGGTCCACAACGTGCTGCCGAGGAAGCGCACGCCACCGAGGACGACCTCATCGTCGTCGAGCACCTGGACACGCGTGCCGGCGCAGGCCTCGCGCAGGCGCGTCATCGCGCCGTCGAGGGTGTCGCCGTAGAACTCGTGGTTGCCCGGCACGTACAAGACCGGCTTGTCGAGGCGCGCGGCCCAGGTCACCGCGTCCCAGGGCCGCGCGATGTCGCCCGCGAGGACGACCGCGTCGGCGCTGTTGTCCGGGGGCGCGAACGGCGCGACGGACAGATGCAGGTCGGAGAGGATGTTGAGCTTCATCCTGCCCGCATGAGGCTAGCGTTCGACGACGATCACGACGCTGCGCGCCGGGGACATGACGATCGGCTCCCTGTGGCGGCAGGCGAACCGGCGCCGCGCGTCAGCCGTCGGCCACGGAATGCGCATGGTTCATCGCGTCGATTGCGAGCAGGGAGTGGGCGTACGCACCGCCGGCGCGCATTTCCGAGGCGACCCAGATCGCTTCCATGATCTCTTGGTCGGTGGCGCCCTTCTGCACGGCCAGTCGGGTATGGCCGCGAATGCAATACGGACACTGCGTGACGTGCGCCACGGCGACCGCTATCAGCTCCTTGGTCTTCGAGGGCAGTGCCCCGTCGGCGAAGACGCGCTGGCCGAACGCGCGAAATGCTGCGTAGATCTCCGGGGCGAGTTCGCGGCGCCTGTCTGCAAGGCCTTTCGAGACGTCGGGATAGATCGGCGATTCCATGCGGGGGCCTCCTTGCGTTGTCCCGTGCACAGACACGGGTGGCAGGAGCAGAACGTCACCGCGCGCTGCGCCAGCGTTAAGCTGTATCTATTATAAATCTTTTGCCTCGGCAGGCAACCGGTACCGCGGATGGACCCGGGATGCGGGGTGGCATGCGCGCCGGATGGCTACCGGGGCCGCGCAAGCTTTTCCTGAAGGAAGTCACGCAGGGCCACCGCATTGTTGTGCTCGGTGTCGCGCGAGCTGTAGAGCAGGACGACGTTCCCTGCGCGAGCCGCGTCGAGGATCGGTGCCCAGGCTTCCGGATGCCGGTCGAGCTCCGCTCGGTAGCGGCGCTGAAACTCCTGCCATTTCGTGACGTCGTGCCGGAACCAGCGGCGCAGCGCATCGCTGGGCGCGACATCCTTTGTCCACGCGTGAAATTCCAGCGC
>JAJXTF010000163.1 GCA_021784125.1 Pseudomonadota bacterium
AAGAAGGCGAAAGCGTCGGCGGGTGCGCAACGAGGCGCGCAGGCCACCGACGTCAAGGACATGTCGAAGGCGGTGCTCGACTCCTCGCGGCAGATATGGCTCGCCGGGCTGGGCGCCTTTTCCCGCGCGCAGGCGGAGGGCATGAAGGTGTTCGAGACGCTGGTCCGGCAGGGCGAGGCGATCGAGGCCCGGACGCGCCGCGCGGCGACGGACAAGGCGGTCGCGGCCAGGGACGCGGCACAGGCGACGGCGAAGGAGGTGCAGAAGATGGCGGGTGGAACGTGGGACAAGCTCGAAAAGGTGTTCGAGGATCGCGTCGCGCGTGCGCTGTCGCGGCTGGGCGTGCACACCCAGAAGGATGTCGACAGGCTCGCCGCGCGCGTCGATGCGCTGTCCGAAGCGGTCAACGACCTGATCAAGGCGAGCGGTGGCGTGGCTACGCGCAGGCGCGCCGGGCCGGCGACGAAAGCCGCTCGCAGGACGGCGAAGAAGGCCACCCCCGCGACCGCAGCGAAGGCACGCAGGAAAGCGGCGAAGTAGCCTGAGTCGGCTGAGCGGCCCCGCGAAAAACCGGGTCCGTCCCGGTTTTACCGGCCTCTAAAGCCGGGACGGACCCGGCTTTGACCCGGGACCGGCGCCGGGCCGACGCTATTCGCGGTTCAGCTTTTCGACCTGCCGGACGTAATTGGTCATCGCGTCGTCGGCGCTCATGCCCTTGAGCTTGCTCCAGGCGTCGTGCTTGGCGCCGCCGACGAAATCGAGTCCGCCGGGGCGATCGCCTTTGACGTCGCCCTCGGTCGCCTGCTTGTAATACGCATAGAGCTTGAGCAGGGTCGGGTTGTCGGGACGCTTCTTCGTCTTCTTCGCCGCGACCGCGGCGGCCTCGAAGCGGGACCTCAGGTCGTCTTTCTTCGGTGCTGTGGCCATGCGCGCTCCCTCTGGACGTCGTTTGACCTGGATGACTTTCATGCTACTTTAGCGCGCCCCCCAAGACGTGCGCAACGCACGCCAGGACGCAGACTTCCCTTCTGCCGCCGCGACCAGCGATGAAGCGCCAACGGATTTCCGCGGTCGACACCGCGTGGCTGCGGATGGATCGTCCGGGCAACCTGATGATGATCTGCGGTGTGCTGATCTTCCGCGAGAGGATCGGTCTCGCGCGCCTCAAGCAGGTCGTCGCCGAGCGCTTCATGGTCTTCAGGCGCTTCCGCCAGCGCGCGGTTGAAACGCCGGCGATGTCGTTCTGGGAGACCGACGGCCAGTTCGACCTCGACCACCACGTCGCGCACACGGCGCTGCCCGGCCGCGCCGGCAAGCGCGAACTCCAGGCGCTGGTGTCGCGGCTGCTGTCCACCCCCCTCGATCCGGCGCGGCCGAGGTGGCAGTTCCACCTCGTCGACAACTACGACGGCGGCAGCGCGATCGTCGTGCGCATCCACCACTGCTACGCCGATGGCATCGCACTGGTTCGCGTGATGCTGTCGATGACCGACGCCACCGCGGACGGACCGCCGGCGATGCCCTTCCAGGCGCGGGAGCGGCGCCGCGCCAAGTCCGACGACGGCCTCGCGCAGCTGCTGGCGCCACTGTCCGGGGTGCTGGAGTCGGCGCGCAGGATCGGCGGAATGCTGGTCGATGCCGGTGTCGGGATCTGGCACGACCCCGCGAAAGCGGTCGAACTCGCCGACAAGGGCAGCGCGCTTACCGCCGCGGTCGCGAAGCTCGCGCTGATGTCGCAGGACTCGCCGACGCGCTTCAAGGGGGCGGCGGGCGTCGCCAAGCGCGTTGCCTGGGCCGAGCCGCTGCCGTTGCCGGAGGTGAAGGCGATCGGCAAGGCGCTGGGGAGCTCGGTGAACGACGTGCTGCTGTCCTGCGTCGCAGGCGCGCTGCGCGATTACCTCGTCGCCCGCGGCGATCCCGTCGACGGCGTGATGATGCGCGCGCTGGTCCCCGTCAACCTGCGCCCGATCGAGAGCGCGTACCGGCTCGGCAACCAGTTCGGGCTGGTGTTCCTCGAGCTGCCGATCGGCATCGAGAATCCGGTCGAGCGCCTGTACGCGGTGCGCGCGAACATGAATGCGTTGAAGGGCAGCTACCAGCCGATACTCGCGCTCGGGCTGCTCGCCGCGATGGGCAGCGGACCGAAGCTGCTGCAGGACACGCTGCTCTCGATCCTCGCGCGCAACGCGACCGCGGTGATGACCAACGTGCCGGGCCCGCAGCAGGCGCTCTACATGGCGGGGGCACGCATCGACAAGCTGATGTTCTGGGTGCCGCAGTCGGGCGACATCGGCATGGGGGTCTCGATCCTCTCCTACGACGATGCCGTGCAGTTCGGCGTCGCCACCGATCGCGGCCTGTGCCCCGATCCCGAGAAGGTGATCGAGCGCTTCCGGGCCCAGTTCGAGCAGCTGGTGCTCACGACGCTGATGAGTCCCTGGTCGCGCGACGGCGAGCTCGATCCGGAAGTCGCGGCCGCTGCGGTGGCCGCGGACTGAAGCGGCGCCCCATCCTCCCGCCGGTCAGGGAAACGCCGGGTAGGTCGTCGGCACCGCGAAGGCTTCGCGCAGGTAATCGTTCATCGGCACCGTCAGCTCGCGGGTGCTGAACCAGCGCGCGTGGATGCGTCGGATCTCGCCGCTCCTGAACGTCTGCGCCAGCGCCCGGTCGACGACGCGCTCGAATGCAGGGTCGCCCTTGCGCAGCATGATCGCGCGCGGGTCGATCGACAGGTACTTGCCGACGACCGCGTAATCGCCGGGCCGCCGCGCGCCGGCGATCAGGCCGTAGAGAGCGACATCCTCCGAGGCGAAGGCTGCCGCCCTGCCCCCGGCGACCGCCGCGAAGGCCTCGGCACGGCTGCGGGCCTCGACGAGCGTCACTCCGGGCGCGCCGCTGGCGTTCATCCGGCGCAGAAGTTCTGCCGCCGGCGTTCCGTGCACCACGACGACGGTCTTGCCGCGCAGGTCGTCGAGGCCGGTGACCTTCGACGCCTTGCGCGCCAGCAGTCGGATGCCCGAGACGAACGTCGTGTAGGCGAAGGCGACATCGGCGCCGCGGGCGCGGGTGTTGATCGTCGAGCCGCACTCGAGGTCGATCCGGCCGTCCTCCAGCATCGCGATCGCATTGGCCGGCGTCACGACCACGAAGCGCACGTCGAGGCGGGGCAGCTTCAGCGCGTCCTTCAACGCGTCCGCCACCTTCATGCACAGGTCGATCGAATAGCCCCGCGGTTCCCGTTGCGCGTCGACGTAGGAGAACGGAGCGCTGGCCGCGCGTACCCCCAGCGTGACCGTTGCGGTGTCGCGGATGCGCTTCAGCGTGTCGATGCGCGGGGCGGCGTCTTGCGCGGCACGCAGGGTTGCCGCTGCCTGCGCAGTGTCCGCCGCGGCGGACGTGCCGCCTGGAAGCGACAGGAAGGCGCAGGCGACGGCGGCGACAGCGAGGTGGGCGGGTCGGCTCGAGGTCATTGCGCAGGCAGAAGCAAATCCGGCGCCAGCATCGGCCCGGCCACGGGGCACCGGCTGCCGGGCCGCACCACGGCCTATTCCAGCTCGCTCTTCGCGAGCTCGGCGTCGAGGCGTTCCATCGCATCGCGAGGGGTCGCCGCGGCGGCCTGCTCGTAGTGGCGGGTCGCATCGGCAAGCCGGCCCTTGCCGAACAGCAGGATCAGGCCGTTGGCGTACTCGATGTGCACGATCGGGGATTCGGGGAACAGCTTCAGGGCGCGCTCGAAATGCGCGAGGGCGGCCTCCTTCTTCGCGCCGTAGGTCAATCCCGCGACGAGTGCGCCGACCTTGTCGATGACCTCCGCCTGGTAGGTGCCGAACGCCAGTGCCGCCTCGGCGTGCTTCGGGTCGATCTCGAGCGCCGTGGTGAGGGCCTCGCGGATCTTGCCCCCGAAGCCCTGCGCGAGCGCTTTCACGACCGATATGCGCTGGCCCCAGCGGCCCATCGCCTGCGCGTACAGGTAATGCGCATTCGCGTCCTTCGACGCCTCGCGGCGGCGAGCATCGGCCCACCCGGAAGCCTCCTCGAACAGCGCAAGCCCTGCCTTGTCGTCGCGCTCGAGGTAGTGCGCGTAGATGCACTGCGCCTTGACCGCGGCGTTGATGCCCGGTCCGCCGGCGGCACAGCCGGCATCGACGGCCTCGCGGAACGCGCCGGCGTGGTAGTGCCGCCAGGCGTCCGCCACCTTCGCGTCCCGCGGGTAAGGCTCGCGGTCGCCCTGGTGCAGGCGCGGCCAGGCTTTCTTCAGCGCCGCACCCTCGTACACCCAGGCCGGATCGGCGTGGGGAAACTTCGTCCACTTCTTTGCCATGCAGCTCTCCTTCCGATGCTCCCGTTCGTGCTTTCTCTGCCTGCCGCGCGGTCGCCGGGCGGCAGGTCAGAGGTAGTCGGCCGAAAGCCGCTCGACCAGCGCGCGTTCCCCGTCGCGCAGGAACGGGGCGAGCAGCGCGAACACCTGGTAGGCAGCGCGCTCGAAGCGCATGCCCGTCGCCTGCGCGTCGGCACCCGTGACCGACCGGGCGGCAGGCTGCGAGATGCGCTGGAACGACATCCAGTAGGTTGCAATCACCACGACGTTGGTCGTGAGCGCGTCGATCTCGCGGTCCGAGGCGCGCAACGCCCCGGTGTCGCGCATGCCGCGGCACATCGCGGCGACGACGGCCTGCACCCCGCGGGTCATCGCGGCAAAGCGTGCAGCGATGCGCGCATTGCGCGACGTGATGTCGTCGACGTCGCGGTACAGGAAGCGGTACTGCCACATGCGCTCGAACAGCAGGTGCAGCAGCAGCCACAGGTCCTCGACACCGGGAGGCCGCGACGCTGGCATCGCGAGCAGCGGCGCGATCGACGCGTCGAGCGCGGCATGCAGCTCGCCGACGATCTCGTCCTTGTTCCGGAAATGGTAGTACAGGTTGCCGGGACTGATGTTCATCTCGTCGGCGATGTCGGCGGTCGTGACGTGGGGCTCGCCGTCGCGATTGAACAGTGCGAGGCTGGTCTCGAGGATGCGCTCGCGGGTCCGGCGTGGAGGCTTGCGGGCCATCGTCGATGCGGCCGCCGTCGTGATCGCGCGCAGCCGCCGATGCTATGCGCCGTGCCTGCGCCTCATGCCGGGCGGGCGACGCGGCGCGCCCCGCGCACCGTCGCGATCTCGCGTTCGAGCTGGGTCAGCGTGTGGTCGAGATCGCGACCGATCCTGCGCAGGCTGCGCCGGCGCGAGGTTCCCGGATGCAGCGGGCGCGGATCGGTGACCGCGTCGGCGACCTCGCGCTGCCGGTCGGCGATGCGCTCGTTGCGCAGGCGCAGTCCGTGACGGGCGAGCAGCGGGACGAGGCGCGCGGCATGCTCGCGCAGGTAGTCGCGCGTCGACTCGAAGGCCAGCGCGCAGAGCTTCCGGCGCTGGGCGTAGCTGAAGATCTTGGCGAAGAACATGTCGACGTCCTCGCGCGCCGGCTCGAAGAGCAGGACGTCGGCGTCCGGATAGCGCGTCGCGTATTTCTCCATCCCGACTTTCATCCGGGAATGGATGATGGCCCGGAACGTCTGCGAAAGCACCAGCGGCAATCCGCCCCGATCGAGCTTCTCCACCGACACGTGCCTCCTGCGCTGCGCCGAACGCGCGTCGAAGGGCACCAGCGGATTGACGCAAAGCAGCAGGTCGACGCCCTCGTCGAGGGCGAGCGACGCATGCAGGGTCTTGTTGAGCGCACCGTCGACGTAATGGGCGCCGTCGATCGCCACCGGCGGGAACAGCGCGGGCAGCGCCGACGAGGCTTCGATTGCGCGCGAGATCGGCACGTGGTCGTGGCCTTTGCTGCCGAATGCGACGGGACTGCCGGTGTCGAGGTTCGTCGCGACCAGGAACAGCCGGTGCGGCAGCTCGCGGAAATCGTTGCTGCGCCCCGGCGCGGCGAACAGCCCCGCGAGGAAGGCGTCGATGGCGCGGTTGTCGAATATGCCCGTCGGCACCGCGCGGGACAGCGTCGCGAGCGATTCCATCACCCCGCGATGCAGCGGGTCGCGCAGGTATTGCGCCCCCGCCCGCAGCCCGAGCCCCGGCAGCGCCAGCAGTCGGCGACCGAATTCGTGCAGCGCGGGCTTGAGGAAGATCTCGGGCTTGAGCGCGGCGTCGCGGCCGTCCTCGATGAACAGCCGGTACATCTGCGCGGGCGAGATGCCGTTCGCCAGCGCCGCGGCGACGAAGCTGCCCGACGACACGCCGACGTAGACGTCCAGCGCGTTGAAGTCGATGCCCTCGAGCGAGTCGGCCAGCGCGAGCAGCGTCCCGACTTCGTAGATGCCCCCCAGCGGGCCGCCACCCGCCAGCGCGAGCCCGATGCGGGCCGGTCCACTGCGCGTGCGTCTGCTCGCCGCCTGTCCGCCAGGCGCGTCCCGAAGCTGTGCCTCGCTCACGCGGCGTGATCGAACTGGCTGGTTCCCGTGTCTGCGGCCTGCGGTCATCGTCTTTCCGCTGTCATCCCGGCGGAAATGCGCGCCGGCCGGAAGTTCCGGCCGGGCGTTCCCGCCGCCGCAATGGTAGCGGAATTACTACGCGGCGACGCGGCGGGCCGGGCGGCGCTTGCCGGCCCTGGCCGTCTTGCGGGTCGCGGGCGCCTTCGCAGCCTTGCGGGCCCTCGCTGCCGGCTTCGCCGGGGCCTTGGCGCGGGGAGCGCGCGGACCTTCGACGGCGACTTCCAGCTTCAGGCGCGGCATCGTCCTGCGTGCCAGCGATGCGGCGGCGTTGGCCACCGTCTGCGCCGAGCTTTCGAGTCCGCGTCGGGCGTGGCGCAGCAACGTGCTTGCGCGCCTGGCGTTCTCCTCAAGCCGTCGGCCGACGCGCCGAACCAGCTTCGACTCCACGCTCGCGCCCTCCGCAACCAGCGTGCGGAACACCGGGCCCGCTTCCTTGCCCGCCCATTCGCGCGTCACCGACGCTGCGCCCAGCGTCGCGAGCCACATCTGCCTCGAC
>JAJXTF010000164.1 GCA_021784125.1 Pseudomonadota bacterium
TGCATCGGCACCGTGAATGTCTTCACCGGTATGCCTCGCTCGCGTGCCTCCTTGACGTAGATCCCGACGTGGGCGATCTCCGGATCGGTGTAGGTGCACCACGGAATCGTCAATGCGCTGATGCGTTTGCGACCGAGGAAAAGTGCGTTCTGCACGACGATCCGCGCGGCGGCGTCGGCGGCGTCGGTGAACCGGTGCTCGAGGCAGACGTCGCCCGCGGCGTAGATGCGCCGGTTGGTGGTTCGCAGGAAATCGTCGATCCGGATTCCGGTTTCGGCATCGTAGGCGACCCCTGCGGCCTCGAGATCCAGCTCCGCGACCGCGGGAACGCGGCCGATGCCGGTCAATATGTGGTCGACGCTGATCGTCGCGACGTTGCCGTCGTTGACCGTTTCAACGCACTTCTTTCCGCCTTCGACCCGCACGTTGACCGCCGTGGTGTTGAGGTGGATCTCGACCCCGTCGCGCACCAGTGCTGCGGCAACCATCTGCGCGGCGTCGCGCTCTTCCTTCGGCAGGAAGAGCGGCACGTCGTGCGCGATGACGGTGCGCGAGCCGAAGCGGCCGAAGGCCTGCGCCAGCTCACAGCCGACGGGGCCCCCGCCGATCACGAGCAGGCCGGCAGGCAGCGCCGTCAGGTCGAAGACCGTCTCGTTGGTCAGGTAGCCGGCTTCTGCCAGCCCCGGAATCGACGGCAGCCTGGAGCGCGATCCGGTCGCGATCAGCGCCTTCCTGAATCGCAGGGAGGTGCCGTCGACGTCGACCGCATCACTGCTCGTGAAGCGCGCCGTGCCGAAGAACACGTCGATTCCTTCCGCCGCGAGGCGCGCTGCCGAGTCGACCCGGCCCAGACGCGTGCGGATGCGCCGCATGCGCTCCATGGCCATCGGAAAATCGACCCGGGTGTCGTCGGGGGTGCGGACGCCGTAGCGGGCGGCGTCGCGCATCTCTGCGTACAGGCGCGAGCTGCGGATGAGGGCCTTGGACGGCACGCTGCCGTAGTTCAGCGAGTTGCCGCCGAGCAGGTGGCGTTCGATCAGCGCGACCCTGGCGCCGAGCGCGGCGGCGCGGCGCGCCGCGACCAGTCCCGCCGGTCCGGCGCCGATGACCAGCAGGTGGTACGGCTCGCGCGGCCGCGGATTGCGCCAATCCGGTGGCCGCAGGCTGTCGCAAAGCGCGCGGTCGTAAGGGCCCGTGTCGGGCTGCTCGAGGGGCGGATGGACCTGCAGCATCGGTGTGGCTGTTGCGCGGCTACAACCAGCCGCCGCGGAATCCCGCGCGGCGCAGACCGCTCCTGATGTAGGGATTGCCGCGGCCCAGCCGCCAGAGCAAGTCCGAACGGTAGTTTTCGATCATCAGCACGATCATCCCCTGGTCGAGGCCGAAAGCGCCAGGCGAGATCCAGCCGTTCGGCCCGGCTTCACCGAGCGTCCGGTTGAAGCCGCTGGCACGGACCAATTCGCCGGCGTCGGTCGGCCCTCGCGCAACCAGTTTGCGCAGCGCCGGCAGCGCGATTTCGGGTGCGAACACCAGCGACGAGAGGACCGATGAGCCGGCGATCGTGCCGTCGTCCGGCCCGTAGGGAACGCCGCGCGCGGCATAGCCGTAGAAGGCCTGGCGCCGCCCTGCCACCAGCCGCGGTGGTGCGCTGGGGCCTTCGCCCGCCGAGAGGCCCCAACAGTCCTCGGCGTAGCCTTCGAAGCTGCGCGGATTGCGCGTCGCGTACTCGCGCTGGACGTAGGTTGCGCGGCGGCTGTTCTCGAAATAGTCGCAGTCCTTCTCGCGCATGAACGCATCCCGGATACCGCGGAAATCGATCCACGCGTGGGAGAACTCGTGGATGAAGAGGGGGCCGGCGTACAGGAAGTCGTACCCGTACAGGTTCTCCCACTGGTAGGTGACGGTCCAGGCGGGGAAGCTCTGATCGGTGAGCGGATGCGTGGGCGAGCCCAGACCCAGCACGTAGAGGAGGATCGCCTCGCTGTAGCCCTCCCAGCCGTAATGCAGGAAGCCGCACTCGGGCTTCCAGCCATGCATCACGGCCGAGCTGTCGCGCTGCGCCCAGCGCCAGTCGACCCTGCGATAGAGCGCGTCGGCGAGGCGGCGCAACTCGGTCTCGGCCGGCGTCGCGGCGCCGAAATACGCTGCGGCGGTCAGCACGCCGGCCATCAGGAAGCCGGTATCGATCAGCGACACCTCGGACAGCCAGGTGCGCGTTCCGCTGCGCATGTCGAGAAAGTGGAAGTAGAAGCCGCGATAGCCGGTCGCGTCCGGGCTTCCCGACTGGTCGCTGCCGGAGAAGAATCGCAAGACCGCGAGCGTGCGCTCGACCGCGTCCGTGCGTTCGATCCAGCCGTGCTCGACGCCGATCGGATAGGCCGACAGCGCGAAGCCGACCACCGCGATGCTCGACGGCGCACCGTCACGCGTGGTGTCGGCGATCAACCCGTTCTGCGGATTGACCGTCTGCAGGAAATAGTCGAAGGCGGCGCGCTGCAGGCGATCGAGAAGCGCATCGTCGGATGGCTCGGCCGCGGCTCGCGCCCGCGAAGAACGCGAAGTACCGCTCGTTCCCTCTCCCTTTGGGAGGGGGTCAGGGTGAGGGTGAGGGCGGGTCGCCATGTGCAATCGCCCGGTCGACGATCGCCTGCGCTTCCTTCACGATGCGCTGCAGGTGATCGGTACCGCCGAAACTCTCGGCGTAGATCTTGTAGATATCCTCGGTGCCGGAAGGCCGCGCCGCAAACCAGCCGCTTTTCGCGATCACCTTGACGCCGCCGATCGGCGCGCCGTTGCCAGGGGCATTGCCGAGAATGCTTGCGATCTTTTCTCCGGCGAGTTCGGTCGCCTCGATGCGCTGCGGCGCGAGTGCCGCGAGCTGTTTCTTCTGCTGCTGCGTCGCCGGCGCCTCGACCCGATCGGAAACCGGATCGCCGAACTCGCGCGCAAGCTCGGTGTACAGCGCGCCAGGGTCGCGCCCGCGCCGCGCGGTGATCTCGGCCGAGAGCAGCGCCGGAACGACGCCATCCTTGTCGGTGGTCCAGACCGCACCGTCGCGACGCAGGAAGCTCGCGCCGGCGCTCTCCTCGCCGCCGAAACCGAGCGAACCGTCGAGAAGGCCTGCAGCGAACCACTTGAAGCCGACGGGAACTTCGAACAGCCTGCGCCCGAGCCGCGCGGCCACCAGGTCGATCAGGCGCGTGCTGACGACGGTCTTCCCGACGGCGGCATTCGCCCCCCACTGCGGCCGGTGCGCAAAGAGATAGTCGATCGCCACCGACAGGTAGTGGTTGGGTGCCAGCAGCCCGGCCTGCGCGGTGACGATGCCGTGGCGGTCGTGATCGGTGTCGCAGGCGAATGCGATGTCGAAGCGGTCCTTGAGGTCGAGCAGGCGCTGCATCGCGTAGGGCGACGACGGGTCCATGCGGATCCGGCCGTCCCAGTCGACCGTCATGAAGCGGAACGTCGGGTCGACCTCGTCGCTGACGACGGTCAGGTCGAGCCCGTAGCGCTCGGCAATCCGCGCCCAGTAGTGCACCCCGGCGCCGCCAAGCGGATCGACGCCCATGCGGATCTTCGAGCTGCGGATCGCGTCCATGTCGATGACGCTGCCGAGGTCGGCGACGTAGGCGTCGAGAAAATCGTGCCGGTGCGTCGTCGCCGCGCGCAGCGCCCGCGCGTGGGTGACGCGCTTGACGCCGTCGAGGGCGCGCTCGAGCAGCACGTTGGCCGCGGCCTCGATCCCGCCGGTGATGTCCTCGCCGGCCGGGCCGCCGTTGGGCGGGTTGTACTTAAAGCCGCCGTTGTCGGGCGGGTTGTGCGAGGGCGTCACGACGATGCCGTCGGCGAGCCCCGAAGTGCGGCCGCGATTGTGGGCCAGGATCGCGTGCGAGATCGCCGGTGTCGGCGTGTATTCGTCGTGCGTCGCCAGCATCACGTCGATGCCGTTGGCCGCCAGCACTTCGAGCGCACTGGCATACGCCGGTTGCGACAGCGCATGGGTGTCGATGCCGAGGAAGAGCGGCCCGTCGATGCCCCGGCCCTTGCGGTACTGGCAGATCGCCTGCGTGATCGCCAGCACGTGCCACTCGTTGAACGAGACGTCGAACGCCGAGCCGCGGTGTCCCGAGGTCCCGAACGCGACGCGCTGCGCCGGCACCGACGGGTCGGGTATCCCGGCGTAATACGCGGTGACGAGCCGTGGCACGTCGACGAGCAGCGACGATGGCGCGGGCTTGCCGGCGAGAGGACTGATTCGGGTGGCCATGGCGCTCCTGCTACCCGGTCCGGGAATCGCCGCGGACCCGGCGATAGCGCCGGATCAGCGCGTTGGTCGAACTGTCGTGGGCCAGCCTGGGCTCAGTCGCGCTCTCGAGTTCCGGGGTCGTCCTCAGCGCCAGCGCCTTGCCCAGTTCGACGCCCCACTGGTCGAACGAATCGATGTCCCAGATCACGCCCTGCGTGAAGACGCTGTGCTCGTAGAGCGCAACCAGCGCACCGAGCATCGCCGGCGTCAGGCGCTCGGCCAGCAGCGTGTTGGTCGGCCGGTTGCCTTCGAAAACGCGGTGCGGCACCAGCGCCTCGGGCGTTCCTTCGGCTGCGACCTCGGCCGCAGTCTTGCCGAAAGCGAGCGCCTCGGTCTGCGCAAACAGGTTCGCCATCAAGAGGTCGTGCTGGCCGCCCTGCGGGTTCAGGCTCTGGCAGAAGCCGATGAAGTCGCAGGGCACCAGCCGCGTTCCCTGGTGGATCAGCTGGTAGAACGAATGCTGGCCGTTGGTTCCCGGCTCCCCCCAGAGAATCGGCGCCGTCTCGAAGTCGACCGGAACACCGCCCCGGCTGACGTGCTTGCCGTTGCTCTCCATCGTCAACTGCTGCAGGTACGCCGGAAAACGCTTCAGGTATTGGTCGTAGGGCAGCACCGCTAGCGTCGATGCGCCCAGGAAGTTGACGTTCCAGATTGCGAGCAATCCGAGCAGTGCCGGCAGGTTCCGTTCGACCGGGGCGCTGCGAAAGTGCTCATCCATCGCGTGGAACCCCGCCAGCATCGCGCGGAAGTGGGCCGGCCCGATCGCGATCATCGTCGCCAGGCCGATCGCCGAGTCCATCGAGTAGCGGCCGCCGACCCAGTCCCAGAAGCCGAACATGTTCTCACGCGCGATGCCGAAGCTCCTCACGGCCTCCGCATTCGTCGACACGGCGACGAAATGCCGCGCGACCGCCTTGTCGTCGCCGAGCCGGCCGAGACACCAGGCGCGCGCGGCTTGCGCATTGGTCAGCGTCTCCAGCGTCGTGAAGGTCTTCGAGCAGACGATGAAGAGGGTCTCGGCGGCGTCGAGATCGCGCGTCGCCTCGACCAGGTCGGTGGGGTCGACATTGGAGACGAAGCGCAGGGTCAGGTCGCGCTGGCTGTAGAAGCGCAGCGCTTCGCAGGCCATCACCGGCCCGAGGTCGGAGCCGCCGATGCCGATGCTGACGACGTTGCGGATGCGCTTGCCGGTGTGACCGTGCCACCGGCCGCTGCGCAGCTCCTCGGCGAACGCCGCCATGCGGTCCAGCACGGCGTGGACCTCGGCGACGACGTCGGCCCCGTCGACGAAGATCTTCTCGCTCGCCGGCGCACGCAGCGCGACGTGCAGCACCGCGCGCCTTTCGGTGGTATTGATCGCGTCGCCGCGAAACATCGCCGCGATGCGCTCGCGCAGCCCGCATTCACCGGCGAGCGTCGCGAGCAGCTTCAGCGTTTCGTCGGTGATGCGGCTCTTCGAATAGTCGAGGTAGAGGCCGACGGCCTCGAGTGCGTAGCGATCACCGCGCCTGGCGTCGGCCGCGAACAGCTCGCGCAGGTGGGTCCGGCCGATCTTCGCATGGTGCGCTGCGAGCGCCCGCCACGCCGGGCGCGAGGTCAGCGCCTGCGGCCCGGAGGAGGACCCCGCGGCGCCGCCCGCGGAGCGGCTGCCGTTTCCGCCGCGGGGCGGCCCTGCGGCGCTCATCGCGAGCCCGCCCCGGCGAGCGCCGAGCTCTTCTCCTGGATGCGCGACAGCAGTGCGCGCCACGATTTCGAGAAGGCATCGGCGCCTTCGCGCTGCAGTCGTGCAGCCAGCACCTGGTCGTCGATGCCCTCGCGGCTGAATTCCTCGAGCACCGCCTCGGCGTCGCCTCCGTCGGTCGGCAGTGGCGCGACGACTTTGCCGTGATCGGCATACGCGTGCAGCGTCTTCTCCGGCATCGTGTCGATCGTATCGGGCGCAGCGAGCGCTTCGACATAGAGGGTGTCGGCTGCCTCCGGGTCCTTGGTGCCGGTGCTGGCCCAGAGCAGTCGCTGGGGGAGGGCGCCGGACTTTGCCAGGCTTCGCCAGCGTGCCGATGCAAGCAGATTGCGGTAGGCCTTGTAGGTGCGCATTGCAACCGCGATGCCAAGGCGGTTCCGGTGCTGCGACGCGACATTCTCCTGCACCGCGACGTCCCAGCGGCTGACGAACAGGGAAGCGACCGATCCGACCCTCGGATCGAGGCCGGCAGCGATGCGGCGCTCGATGCCGCGCATGTAGGCCCCGGCGGCGGCGAGGTAGTGTTCGCGCGAGAACAGCAAGGTGACATTGACCGGCACGCCCGCGAAGATCGATTCCTCGATCGCCGGCAGGCCCGCCGGCGTCCCGGGAATCTTGATGAAGAGATTGGGTCGCGCCGCCGCCGCATGCTGCCGCGCCGCGGCGCGAATCGTCTTCGCGGTGTCGTCGGCGAGCAGCGGGGAGACCTCGAGCGAGACCCAGCCGTCGACGCCATCGGTTGCCTCGAAGACCGGCCGCAGCAAATCGGCTGCCTGCGTCAGGTCTTGCCGTGCGAGCGTGAAGAAGAGGTCCTCGCCGGACCTGCCCTGCTGCGCCAGGCTGCCGATCGCCTCGTCGTAGAAGCGGCTCTTGACGATGGCATG
>JAJXTF010000165.1 GCA_021784125.1 Pseudomonadota bacterium
GGCACGACCAGGCGGATGGGTCTGGACGGATAGTCCACCTGCGCGAGCGCAGGCGATGGCGCGAACAGCGATGCCGCGCAGACGGCGACGACTCCCGCCGCGAACCGGATCAGGCGTTGCATGGGTTCCTCCCTCGGGTTTACTTCGGGTCAGCAGGCTTCCATCAATCGACGCGGGCGCCCGATGCCTTGACCACCCGCGCGTACTTGGCGATCTCGCTGGCGATGAATTGCGCGAACTGCGCCGGCGTGTCGGGCGAGGCCTCCGCGCCTTGCGCGGCGAGGCGCGCGCGCATGTCGGGCGTCGACAGGATCTCCCTCACCCGCAGGTTCCATTTCTCGATGATGAACGGCGGCGTTCCGGCAGGCGCCAGCAGGCCGAACCAGGTCGAGATGTCGAAACCCGGCACCCCGGCCTCGGCCATCGTCGGCAGGTCGGGCGCGAAGCTCGAGCGCTGCGCCGTGGTCACGGCCAGCGCACGCAGCTTGCCGGCCTTCATCTGTGCCATCGAGCTGGCCAGGTTGTCGAACATCAGCTGGGTGTCGCCGGCCAGCAGCGCCTGCATCGCCGGCGCCGCCCCCTTGTACGGGACGTGGACCATGTCCACGCCGGTGTCCACCTTGAACAGCTCGCCGGCGAGGTGGCCGGCGCTGCCGATGCTGCCGGAGCCGAAGGACAGCTTGCCCGGATGCGCCTTGCCGTAGGCGATAAGCTCCTTGACCGAATGCACGGGCAGGGCGGGGTTGACGACGAGCACGTTGGGGGTGACGGCGACGAGGCTGATGGGGGCGAAGTCCTTCTGCGCGTCGTAGGGCATCTTCGCGTAGAGGCTGGGGTTGACCGCATGGGTGGACAGTGCGCCCATCACGACCGTGTAGCCGTCGGGGGGCGACTTGGCCACGAAGTCGGCGCCGATGTTGCCGCCGGCGCCCGGCTTGTTCTCGACGACGACGCTCTGGCCCCAGGCCTCGGTCAGCTTCTGGGCGATCGCGCGGCCGATGGTGTCGAGCGGCCCGCCGGGCGGGAAAGGCACGACCAGCTTGACCGGCCGGGTCGGCCAGGCTTGCGCGGCGGCGGTTCCCGCCGTGGCGAACAGGCAGCAGGCAAGGCCCGCGAGAAGCGCGAAGGCCGCCGCCCGCGACCTCGCTGCGATCGAATGCAGGGACATCGCAATTCCTCCCGGTATGGATGACGCGGCGAGTGTAGCAGCGCAGCAGTCCCGGTTTTGCAATAGAATCGCAACCCTGACGGGATACGCTAGCCCGCAGGCATATCGACAAGGAGGAGAGATGGCTAACCGCATCAAGCGTTTGGTGTGCATCGCGTCGGCGCTCGCGCTGGCCGGCATGGCGACGGCCGCCCAGGCCGTCACCGAGATCCAGTGGTGGCACTCGATGACCGGCGCGCTGAGCGACAAGGTCAACGAGATCGCCAACAAGTTTAACGCGTCGCAGTCCGACTACAAGGTCGTGCCGGTCTACAAGGGGCAGTACGACGAATCGATGACGGCAGCCATTGCCGCCTATCGCGGCGGCAACCCGCCGCAGATCCTCCAGGTCTTCGAAGTCGGCACGGCGACGATGATGGCGGCCAAGGGCGCGATCAAGCCCGTCTACCAGCTGATGGCCGAGCAGCACCAGCCGTTCGATCCCAAGGCCTTCCTGGGCGCCGTCTATTCGTACTATTCCGACACGTCGGGTCACCTGCTGTCGATGCCTTTCAACAGCTCGACGCAGGTCCTCTACATCAACGACGACGCCTTCACCAAGGCCGGGCTCGATCCGAACAATCCGCCGAAGACCTGGCCCGACCTCGAGAAGGATGCCGAGAAGCTGAAGGCCTCCGGGGCGGCCTGCGCCTACACGACCGGTTGGCAGTCCTGGGTCCAGCTCGAGAGCTTCAGCGCCTGGCACAACGTGCCGTTCGCCTCGCTGCAGAACGGCTTCGGCGGCCTGGGGACGCGGCTCGAGTTCAACGGGCCGGTGCAGGTGCGGCACATCAAGAACCTCGGCGACTGGGCGAAGAAGGGCCTGTTCACCTACAAGGGCCGCAAGGACGAGCCGCTTGCCGCCTTCACCAGCGGCGAATGCGCGATGCTGACGACGTCCTCCGGCTCGTACGCCAACATCAAGGCCAACGCCAAGTTCAAGTGGCGCGTGGCGACGCTGCCGTACTACCCCGACGTCAAGGGTGCGCCGCAGAACACGATCATCGGTGGCGCGACGCTGTGGGTGATGAACCAGAAGAATCCGGACATGTACAAGGGCATTGCGAAGTTCTTCACCTTCCTGTCCTCGCCCGAGATCCAGGTCGACTGGCACGAAAGCACCGGGTACGTCCCGATCACGCTGGCCGCGTATGACTTGGCGAAGAAGCAGGGGTTCTACGACAAGAACCCGGGCACGGACATCGCGATCAAGGAGCTGACCAACAAGCCGCCGACCGCGAATTCGCGCGGCCTGCGCCTCGGCAACTTTGTGCAGATCCGCAACATCATCGACGAAGAGCTCGAGTCGGTCTGGAGCGGCCAGAAGACGGCGAAGCAGGCGCTCGACTCCGCGGTCAAGCGCGGCAACGAGCAGCTCGTGCGGTTCCAGAAGGCGAACAAGTAGCGCCGGTACCGGGCGACAATCGAAAATCCGGGACGGACCCCGTTTTCGTCCCGGATTTCTCGTGGGTGCATAGCGGAGCATGGAGAAGCGCGTCATCTTCCGGTCGCGGTGGCTGCCCTACGCGCTCGTCGCCCCGCAGCTTCTCGTCACGCTGGTCTTCTTCTTCTGGCCCGCGGTCCAGGCGCTCTACCAGTCGCTGCTGGTCCAGGACGCGTTCGGGGCCAAGACGCAGTTCGTCTGGTTCGACAATTTCAAGGACCTGTTCTCCGACTCGCATTACCTCGCCTCCTTCAAGGTGACGGCGGTGTTCTCGATCCTCGTCACCGTGATCGGCCTCGCCGTCGCGCTGCTGCTCGCGGTGTTCGCCGATCGCGTGGTTCGCGGCGCGAAGGCCTACAAGACGCTGCTGATCTGGCCCTATGCGGTCGCGCCGGCGGTCGCCGCCGTGCTGTGGGTGTTCCTGCTCAATCCGACGCTGGGAATCGTCACGCACCTGTTGCGCGCGATCGGCTACGACTGGAACTACCTGCTCAACCCGCGCCAGGCGCTGGCGCTGATCGTCATCGCTGCGGTCTGGAAGCAGATCAGCTACAACTTCCTGTTCTTCCTCGCCGGGCTGCAGTCGATTCCGAAGTCGCTGATCGAGGCCGCGGCAATCGACGGCGCAGGCCCGGCCCGGCGTTTCTGGACGATCGCGTTCCCGCTGCTGTCGCCGACGACGTTCTTCCTGCTGGTCGTCAACATCGTCTACGCGTTCTTCGACACCTTCGCGATCGTCGATGCCGCCACCAGCGGCGGGCCGGTGCAGGCGACGTCGATCCTGGTGTTCAAGGTCTACCAGGACGGCGTGCAGGCGCTCGACCTCGGCGGCTCGGCCGCGCAGTCGGTGGTCCTGATGGCGATCGTCATCACGTTGACGGTCGTCCAGTTCCGGTTCGTCGAGCGCCGGGTCCAGTATTGAGCGCGCCATGGTCGAACGTCGCCCGCTCGGTACCCTGATCAGCCACCTGATCCTGATCGCAGGCGTGGCGATCGTCGCGCTGCCGCTCTACGTCGGCTTCGTCGGCTCGACGCTGTCCTTCGACCAGGTCACGACCGTGCCGATGCAGCTCACGCCGGGCACGCAGCTGCTCGAGAACTATGCGACGGTGCTGACGCATGGAAGCAAGCTGGCCTCGGGAGCGCCGGTCGGAACGATGATGTGGAACAGCCTGGTGATGGCGCTCGCGATCGCGATCGGCAAGATCGTCATCTCGATGCTCTCCGCGTTCGCCATCGTCTATTTCCGGTTTCCCCTGCGCAAGACCGTGTTCTGGATGATCTTCCTCACCCTGATGCTGCCGGTCGAGGTCCGGATCTTCCCGACCTACAAGGTCGTCGCCGAGCTCGGCCTGGTCGACACCTACGCCGGGCTCACGCTGCCCTTGATCGCGTCGGCGACCGCGACCTTCCTGTTCCGGCAGTTCTTCCTGACCATCCCCGATGAACTGGCCGAAGCGGCGCGCATCGACGGCGCGGGTCCGATGCGCTTCTTCGTCGACATCCTGCTGCCGCTGTCGCGCACCAGCATGGCCGCGCTGTTCGTCATCATGTTCATCTACGGCTGGAACCAGTACCTGTGGCCACTGCTGATCACGACGCGCGAGGACATGTACACGGTGGTCATCGGCATCAAGCGGATGGTCGCGGGCGGCGACACGCTGGTGGAGTGGCAGCTGGTGCTCGCCACCGCGATGCTCGCCCTGCTGCCGCCGGCGGCGGTGGTGCTGGTGATGCAGCGCTGGTTCGTCAAGGGATTGGTGGAAACGGAAAAATAGATGGCCAAAGTCGAATTTCGCCGCGTCACCAAGAGCTACGGCGACACCGAGGTGATCCACGGCGTCGACGTCGACGTCGCCGACGGCGAGTTCATCGTGATCGTCGGGCCGTCGGGTTGCGGCAAGTCGACGCTGCTGCGGATGGTCGCCGGGCTCGAGGCGATCACGTCGGGTGAGATCGCGATCGGCGAGCGCGTCGTCAACGACCTGGAGCCCAAGGACCGCGACATCGCGATGGTGTTCCAGAACTACGCGCTCTATCCGCACATGACCGTGTTCGACAACATGGCCTACGGACTCAGGCTGCGCGGCATCGGCAAGGCCGGGATCGAGGAGAAGGTGCAGCGCGCCGCGGGAATCCTCGAGCTCGGGCCGCTGCTGAAGCGCACTCCGCGCCAGCTGTCCGGCGGCCAGCGCCAGCGCGTGGCGATGGGCCGCGCGATCGTCCGCGAGCCGGCGGTGTTCCTGTTCGACGAGCCGCTGTCGAACCTCGACGCCAAGCTGCGCGTGCAGATGCGTTTCGAGATCCAGAAGCTGCACCGGCGGCTCTCCACGACCAGCCTCTACGTGACCCACGACCAGGTCGAGGCGATGACGCTGGCCCAGCGGATGATCGTGATGAACGCCGGGCGCGCCGAGCAGATCGGATCGCCGATGGAGGTGTACGAGAATCCGCAGACGATGTTCGTTGCGGGATTCATCGGCTCGCCGGCGATGAACTTCATGCCCGGCAAGGCGAAAGGCGGCGGGCTGATCGCGCTCGACCACGGCGGCGTCGCGCGCACGGCGCTCGCCGCGCTCGAGGTTGGGCGTGCGGTGAACGTCGGCATTCGTCCCGAGCATTTCGTCCCCTGTGGCGAGACCGAAGCCACGATGAGGGGCCCGGTCGAGCTCGTCGAGCAGCTGGGAGCCGATGCGCTGGTCCACATTGCGCACGGCGGCAGCAGCGTCATTGCGCGCTTGGCCCACGGCACCTCGCCGGTGGCGGGTTCGACGTTCTGCGTCAAGGCCGATCCGGCGCGGGTTTTCGTCTTCGACGCCGCGAGCGGTGCGCGCGTGTCATGACGCGGACGGTGATGCCGTGAGCGCGCTGCCTGCCTGGCCCTACCCGAGGCTCGTCGCGCACCGCGGCGCGGGCAAGCTCGCGCCCGAGAACACGCTCGCTGCGTTCCGCCTCGGCTACGCGCATGGCTACCGTATGGCCGAGTTCGACGTGAAGCTTTCCGCCGACGGAGTCGCGTTCCTGCTCCACGACGGCACGCTCGACCGGACGACCAGCGGCCGGGGACGCGCCGATGCGCTGAGCTGGCGCGAGCTGTCGCAGCTCGACGCCGGCGCCTGGCATTCCCCCGCCTACGCGGGCGAGACGCTGCCGACTCTCGCTGCGGTCGCGCGCTGGGCCCTTGCCAGCGGTGTCGCCGTCAACATCGAGATCAAGCCTACGCCGGGCCGCGAACGGGAAACCGGTGCCGCGGTGGCGCTCGACGCCCAGTCGCTTTGGGCGGGCGCCGACGTCATGCCGCTGTTGTCGTCGTTTTCGGAGGTGGCGCTCGCCGCCGCACGCGAGGCGGTTCCCGTCTTGCCGTGCGCGCTGCTGGGCGACCAGATCCCGGACGATTGGCGCGCGCGCGTCGCGCGCCTGGGCTGCATCGCGGTCGACCTCGACCACGCGCTTCTCACCGCTGCGCGCATCGACGAGTTCCATGCCGCGGGGTTGCGTGTCGCGGCGTGGACGGTGAACGAGCCCGCGCGTGTCGCCGAGCTGCTGGTCTGGGGCGTGGACAGCATCATCACCGACGCGGTCGACGTGATTCCGCCGCGCTGAGGCCCTCGAGTCCTCACCCGCCTTGCTCTCACTCGGCTCCCTTGCCCGCTGGCGGGAGAGGGTTGGGGTGAGGGTCAGCGCGCGGGTGAAGACGTGGCCGCCGCCTGCGGCCGCCGCCGAATCTCGCGTTCGTCGATCGGCAGGTTGATGATGCCTGCGATCACGCCCAGCGCGATCGCCAGGTACCAGACGATGTCGTAGCTGCCGGTCGTGACGTAGAGCACGCCGCCCAGCCATGCGCCGAGGAAGCTGCCGACCTGGTGCGACAGGAAGGTGAAGCCCGACAGCATCGCGAGGTAGCGCACGCCGAACACATGGGCGACGATGCCGTTGGTCGGCGGCACCGTCGACAGCCACAGCAGGCCCAGCGCCATCGCGAACAGGTAGACCGACGTCGCCGACAGCGGCAGGAACACGAACAGCGCGATGACCACTGCTCGCGCGAAATAGATGAACGACAGGATGTGGCGCTTGGGCATCCTCGAGCCGAGCCAGCCCGTCGTGTAGGTCCCGATGATGTTGAACAGGCCGATAAGGGCCAACGCAGTGACCGCGACGCCCGGGGCCAGGCCGTGATCGGCGAGGTACGCCGGAAGGTGGACGCCGACGAAGACGACCTGGAAGCCGCAGACGAAGAAGCCTGCGGTCAGCAGCACGTAGCC
>JAJXTF010000166.1 GCA_021784125.1 Pseudomonadota bacterium
CCGCGCGTTTCGCTACGTGACGCTGCCGCTGATCATGCCCGGCGTGATTGCCGGCGCGCTGATGGCATTCACGCTGTCGATCGACGACTTCGTCATCACCTTCTTCACCGCGGGGGCCGGAACCGTCACGCTGCCGCTGCAGATCTACTCGATGATCAAGATCTCGGTCACGCCCGAAGTGAACGCCGTGTCAACGCTGCTGATGCTCCTGACGTTGCTGCTGATCGTCGCCGCCGCCCGGCTCTCCCCCTCCATCCTGCGCTCGAACCAGGACACCTGACCATGAACCTCCGCGCCCTCGCGGCCGTCCTCGCCGCCACGGCGGCCCTTGCCGCCCCCGCCCATGCCAGGGACGAGCTGCACCTGTACAACTGGAACAACTACATCGCGCCCGAGACGATCAAGCGCTTCGAGGCGGCGTGCCGCTGCGACGTCGTCCAGACGTACTACTCCGACAACGACGAACTCCTCGCCAAGCTTGCGGCAGGTGCCCGGGGCTACGACGTCATGGTGCCGACCAGCAACGCCGTGCAGACGCTGATCCGCGGCGGACAGCTGAAGCGCATCGACAAGACCGCGATCCCCAACATCAGGAACATCGATCCGGCATACCTGAACACCCCCTTCGATCCCGGCAACCAGTATTCGGTGCCGTATGCGATGTCGACGACGATCATCGGCTACAACGACGTCAAGATGAAGGAGCTGGGACTGCCCACCGACACCTGGGCGGTGATCTTCGACCCGAAGTATCTGCAGAAGGTCAAGGGCCGGGTCACCGTGCTGGACAGCGCGAACGAGCTGTTCGCCGCCGCGCTGAAATACCTGGGCTATTCGGTCAACGATGTCGACCCCAAGCACTGGAACCAGGCAAAGGACGTGATCCTGAAGGCCAAGCCGTACTGGGCGGCCTTCAACGCGTCGTCGTACATCAGGGAGCTGGCCACCGGCAACATCTGGCTCGTCCACGGTTACTCGAACGACATCTTCCAGGCGAACCAGGACGCGCAGGGTGCGCATCGCCCGTTCCACATCCTGCAGGGCATGCCGAAGGAAGGGGCCGTGCTCGCCGTCGACAACATGGTGATCCACAAGGACGCGCCGCGGCCCGACCTCGCGCTGCGCTTCATCAATTTCATGCTCGAGGGCCGGAATTCGGCCGATCTCACGAACCTGATCGGCTCGGGCAATCCGAACACCGACGCGATCAAGTACATCCAGCCGGCGATCCTGAAGCTGCCCGCGGTGTTCCCGCCCAAGAACGTCCAGGCCAGGCTCGAGCAGCTGAAGGACCTGACGATCAAGCAGCGCCGGCTGCGCAACCAGCTCTGGACCGAGATCAAGGCCGCGAGGTAGCGCCCGCGCCGGCGGGCGGCGCGATGCACGGCTTGGCGGTGCCCACGGCTCGCGTCATCTGCACATTGGGCAGCGGGGCTGCCGCCGCTTTCCGGATTTCGCAGGCGACGCACAGTGCTGTCCGCTGCATCCCTGGGCGCGCGGTGAGGGACTCCGGCGAAGGGCGCCTGCGGCGCTGTCGTCGAAAGCGGGTGGGGCGGCAAGCGAGCACGTCTGCCCGTTCAGTTGCCGATGTCCTCGAGCGCCGCCGCACCGGGACCCGCTCGACGACGCGCTTTGCGCCGCCGAAGCCCGGAGTCAGAGCCCCTCGCCGCGCGCTTCGAAACGATGCGCGTGTCCGGCGACGCGAAACGCGCGTGCGTGCGATCATGCGCGGATGGAACTGCCGCCTGCGCCCAAGCACACGCGTCTGCCGCACGTCCTCGCGGCGCTCTATGCGATCGCGATCGTCTACGTGTCGCTCGATCCATTTTCACCGTGGCTCGCACCGCCGCCCGGAACACCCTTCTTCCTGTTCGAGGGCTGGCCCGCACGCTGGACGCGTTACGACGCCGCGCTGAACGTCCTCGCCTACGCACCCTTCGGGTTCTTCCTCGCCCTGCTCCGGCGCGGTGCGACGCCGCTCACCCGCGTGGCGCAAGGCGCCGCCATCGGCGTCGCCCTCTCCTTCGCGATGGAAACGCTGCAGATGTACGTCCCGCCTCGCGACGCGAGCCCCTTCGACCTGGCGATGAACGGCACCGGCGCGCTGCTCGGCGCGGTTCCGGCGGCGTGGCTGGCGGGCAGCGCGCGCGCGCGCAAGGCGATCTACGATCTGCGCGCGCGGGTCTTCCTTCCCGGGCATCTGGGCGACGTCGGACTCGCGCTGCTCGCGCTCTGGCTCGCCGCGCAGATGAATCCGGGCATACCGCTGTTCGCCGCGACCTTCGACGCGGATCCGATGCCGGGCCTCGCGGCGATCGCACCGGCGCAGGATGGTGCGAGCCTGCTGATCCAGGCTGCGGCGAGCGCGTTCCACCTGCTCGGCGTGGGCCTGTTCGTCGCCCTGCTGCTGCGCCGGCGCGCGAATGCCGGCATCGCGGTGCTGGTGCTGATAGGCATTGCGCTGGCGTTCAAGGGTGCGGCGGGTGCGTGGATGCTGAAATCCGCCGCATGGCAGGCGTGGGTGAAGCCGGGGGTGCTGACCGGCATTGCCGGTGGCGCCCTGCTGTTGCCGGTGGCGATCGGACTGCCGCGCCCGGCGCAGGTCGCGGTCTGCGCGATTGCACTGCTTTCGGCGCTGCTCGCGCCGGTCCTCGTCCCGGAGACGCTGTCGGCGCGGCCGCCGGTCGCGCTGTTCGACTGGCATTACGGCCAGCTGCTCAACTACAACGGCCTGACGCGCAGCGTGCTGCTCGCCTGGCCACTGCTCGCCGCGGCGTGGCTGTTCGCGCTCGCGGGGCGCCCCGGCTGGGGGATGCCCGGCGACGCGCGATAATACGCGTCCTCCCACCTCCCGCATCCCTGCCCCGATGAGCTATTACCACCACCACGTCTTCTTCTGCTGCAACTCGCGGGAGGCACCGGAAAAGTGCTGCGCGAGCGCGAACGCGGGTGAAATGCAGCAGTACGCGAAGAAGCGCATCAAGGAGCTGGGTCTCGCGGGCAAGGGAAAGGTGCGGATCAACAAGGCGGGCTGCCTCGACCGCTGCGAGGAAGGCCCGGTCATCGTCGTCTATCCCGACGAGGTCTGGTACACCTACGTCGACCGCGACGACATCGACGAGATCATCGACCGGCACGTGATCGGCGGCGAGATCGTCGAACGCCTGCGCATATGACGCCGCGCAACACCGAGCGGCTGCTGCTCGACGGTCCGGCGGGCAGCATCGAGACGGTGATCGCGGTCCCTGGCGCAGCGCCGCGGGGCATCGCGCTGATCGCGCATCCGCACCCGCTGCAGGGCGGTACGCTCGACAACAAGGTCGTGCAGACGCTCGCCAGGACGTTCTTCGCCCTGGGCTACGTCGCGCTGCGCTTCAATTTCCGCGGGGTCGGGCAATCGGCGGGATCCTTCGACGACGGCAACGGCGAGACCGACGATGCGCTCGTGGTGCTCGCGCAGATGCGCGGCCGCTTCGGGGAACAATTGCCCATCGCGCTGGCGGGTTTCTCGTTCGGCTCGTTCGTGCAGACGCGCGTCGCCCAGCGCGTCACCCCCGAGGGCCTCGTGCTCGTCGGGCCCGCGGTCCGGCGATTTGCAATGGCGCCCGTGCCCGAGGGAACCATCGTCGTCCACGGCGAGGAAGACGACATCGTGTCGCTCGCCGACGTCTTCGAGTGGGCACGCCCGCAGCAGCTGCCGGTCGTCGTGTTCCCCGGCTGCGGCCATTACTTCCACGGCCGCCTGCCGCAACTCGCGCGCATCGTGACCGCGCTGTGGCCGCGTCCGGCGGCCGCGACCGCGTGAACGCCGGCACGATCGCCGGGAACGTGGCGGCACCACCGCTGCGCGAGGCGCAGCCGCGCGGCGGGCAGCTGCGGGGGGCGCCCGTGCTGCGCGTCGACGGGCTGCGCAAACGCTACGGCAATGCCGAGGTCGTGCGCGGGCTCGACTTCGCGATCGAGCGCGGCGAGTGCTTCGCACTGCTCGGCCCCAACGGCGCGGGCAAGACCACGACGCTGCGCTGCTGCCTGGGGCTGATCGATCCGGACGCAGGCGCGATCGAGCTCTGCGGCGAGCCTGTCCCCCGGGCGGCACGCGAGGCGCGCGTGCGCGTGGGTGTGGTGCCGCAGATGGACAGCCTCGATCCGGATTTCACGGTGACCGAGAACCTGGTCGTCTACGGCGGCTACTTCAGGCTGCCGCGTCCGGTGATCGACGCGCGCATTCCGCGCCTGCTCGAATTCGCGGGGCTCGCCGCCAAGGCGCGGTCGCAGATCCGCACGCTGTCCGGCGGCATGAAGCGGCGACTGATGCTCGCCCGTGCGCTGATCAACGATCCGGAACTGCTGATCCTCGACGAGCCGACCACCGGCCTCGATCCCCAGGCGCGACACCTGATCTGGAACGGCCTGCGCCAGCTGCTTTCGCAGGGCAAGACGATCCTGCTGACGACGCATTTCATGGACGAGGCCGAGCGGCTCGCGACGAGACTCGCGGTGATCGATCACGGCAGCCTGATCGCCTGCGACACGCCGCGTGCGCTGCTCGCCGCCCACGTCGAGCCGGAGGTGGTCGAGGTCTACGGCGACGACGCGAGGACCTGGGCGGACAGCCGGGGCCACGCGCTTTCGCGCCGCCTCGAGCTCGCGGGCGAGACCGCATTCTGCTACGCCGACGACGCCGCCCCGCTGCTCGCCGACCTCGCGACCCGCAGCGGCCTGCGCTACCTGCACCGGCCCGCGAACCTCGAGGACCTGTTCATCAAGCTGACCGGGCGCGAGCTGCGCGACTGACGATGTCGACCTCGTCCGTGCTCCGGCCTCCCGCGATCTCGACCCGCTTCGTGCCCGTCTGGCGGCGCAACCTGCTCGTGTGGCGCAAGCTCGCGATCGCGAGCATCCTCGGCAACATCGCCGACCCGCTGCTCTACATGCTCGCGCTGGGCTACGGCATCGGTTCGTTCATCGGCAACGTCGACGGCATGCCCTACGTCGCGTTCATCGGCACCGGCATGGTGTGCCAGAGCGCGATGTTCACCGCGAGCTTCGAGGGCATGTACTCGGCCTTCTCGCGGATGCACGTGCAGCGGACCTGGGAGGCGATCATCAACGCGCCGATCGGGCTCGACGACGTCGTGCTCGCCGAATGGATCTGGTGCGCGACCAAGGCGGTGATGTCGACCGGCGCGATCCTGATCGTGATATTCGCGCTGGGTTTCGGGCACACCTGGCACGCGCTGTGGATCCTGCCGCTGGGCTTCGTCGTCGGGCTGTGCTTCGGCGCGTTCGGGCTGGTGATGAATGCGCTGGCGCCGAGCTATGACTTCTTCACCTATTTCTTCACGCTGGTGCTGACGCCGATGCTGCTCTTCTCCGGCGTCTACTTCCCGGTCGGGCAGATGCCGTCGTGGCTCGCGCACATTGCCCAGGTCCTGCCGCTCAAGCACGCAATCGACATGGCGCGGCCGCTGATGCTGGGGCGGGCACCGACCGAAATCGCATTGCACGTCGCCGTGCTGGCGGCGTACGCGATCGTCGCGTACTGCGCCGCGCTGGTACTGACGCGGCGGCGCCTGCTCAAATAGGCGGCGATCCCGGCGCCCGCCGGCTCAGTCCGTCGTCGGGTCCGCGAGCAGCGCCTCGACGCGCGCGGCAACGCCCAGCACCCGCCAGTCGTCGCCGCGACGTCCCGCGATCTGCAGGCCGACGGGCAGCCCGCCGTCGCCGGGTGCGCAGGGAAGGGAAAGCGCCGGCATGCCGGTCAGGTTGAACGGCAGCGTGAGCCCGGTGATCGCCGGATGCAGCGGCATCCTGCGGCCGTCGATCGTCACCTCGCGGGTGCCCGAAGGCGGCGGGGCGATGCGCAGCGTCGGCGTGACGATGACGTCGACCTCGCGCATCACGTCGTCGAAGGCCGCGGCCAGCTCGGCGCGGCCGCGCTGCGCGCGCAGGTACCAGGTCGCGGGCAGGAACTGGCCGATCTCGAGGCGCACGCGCACGTCGGCGCCGAGCGCTTCCGGGTGTTCCAGCAGCGGACGCCAGAGCGCGTCGGTGGCCTCGCTGCACACGGTGGCGAACTGCAGCGCCGCCGCGTTCCCGATGCCGGGCACGTCGACATCGACGATCCGCGCGCCATCGCGGCGCATCGCCTCGATTGCGGCGTGCACGCTGCGCATGACGTCCGCCGCCAGCGGTTCGTAGAAATACCTGCGCGGCACGCCAATGCGCAACCCCGCGAGCGCGGCGGGGTCCGCCCTGCACGCAGGCTGCGCCGCCATGATCGCGAAACCCAGCGCCGCATCGGCGACGCTCGCGGCGAGAGGCCCGACGTGATCGAGGCTCGCGCCCAGCGGCTGCACGCCTTCGCAGGGGACAGCGCCGTAGGTCGGCTTGAAACCGACGATGCCGCAGCACGCGGCCGGAATGCGTATCGATCCCGCCGTATCGGTGCCGACGGCAAGCCGCACGATGCCCGCGGCAACCGCCGCCGCCGACCCGCCGCTCGAGCCGCCCGGCAAGTGGCCGGGGGCGCGCGGATTGCCGACGAATCCGAAATGCGGGTTCTCGCTGGTGATGCCGTAGGCGAATTCGTGCAGGTTCGTCGTCCCGACGACCAGCGCTCCCGCCTCGCGCAGGCGGCCGACCGCCGCCGCATCCTGCGTCGCGGGGGCGGACGCGCAAGCCCCGCTGCCGTTGGTCCTCGCAAAGCCCGCGACGCGCATCAGGTCCTTGATCGCGACCGGGACGCCCAGCAGCGGGGTCGCGGCACCCTCTGCGTGGCGCTTCGCGGCAGCGGCCGCGGCATCTCGCAGCGCGGCCGCGTCCGCGAGCGCGATGAAGGCGTTGAGTCCTGCGTGCGCCGGGCAGCCGCCA
>JAJXTF010000167.1 GCA_021784125.1 Pseudomonadota bacterium
GCGAAACGCGACCAGCGTCGGAATGCTGCGGATGCCGAAGCGCGACGCGATTTCCGGCTCCGCCTCGGTGTCGAGCTTCGCCAGGTGGACGCCGGCGCCGATCTGTGCGGCGGCATCCTCGTAGGCCGGCGCCATCATCCGGCAGGGACCGCACCAGGGCGCCCAGAAATCGACGATGACGGGCACCTCCGACGAGCCGACGTGGCGGTCGAAGTTCGCTGCCGTCAGCGCGAAGGCACGGCCCGGGAAAAGCGCCTTCCTGCAGCTGCCGCAGGTCGGGCCCTCGTCGAGGCGCTCCCGCGCGACGCGGTTGGTCGTCCCGCAATGCGGGCAGACGACGTGCAGCTTGTCGACGACGTTCGAGGAATTCGCGGTCATGGATGGGCAGGGACGATGGGTCGATGCGGCCGCGCGGGGCACCGCGCGGGACCATGAACCCATTGTGAGGGGCAGGCTGCCCCGATTCAAGCCGCGACCGGGCAGATCCGGTCAGACCTGGCACTCGACGACGGGGCCCGCCCTGCCGTCGGCTTCCTGCGTTTCGAGCCGGACGGCGAAACCCCACAGCCGGTACAGGTGCGCGACGACCTCGTTCGCGGCCTCGGTCAGCGGCCGCCCGCGGTGACGGTGGTGGCGCAGGGTCAGCGAGCGGTCGCCGTCGCGGTCGAAACGCAGGACCTGGACGTCGGGAACCTGCGCCTCCATCGCGTACTGCTGCGCCAGCAGCTTGCGCACGCGCCGGTAGCCCCGCTCGTCGTGGATGCTGTCGACGACGAGCTCGTCCTCCCCGTCGTGGTCGGCGATCGCGAACAGGTGGAAGCGGCGCATCAGCCGCGGCGACAGGTACTGGGCGATGAACGATTCGTCCTTGAAATTGCGCATCGCGAAGTCGAGCGTGACCTGCCAGTCGCTGCCGGCGATGTCCGGGAACCAGGCGCGATCCTCGGCATCGGGCGCCTCGCAGATGCGCCGGAGGTCCGAGTACATCGCGTAACCCAGCGCGTAGGGGTTGAGCCCGCCGTAGCCCCTGGAATCGAAGGGAAGCTGGGCGATGACGTTGGTGTGGCTCTTCAGGAACTCCAGCATGAACGCGTCGTCGACCCGGCCCTGCTCGTGCAGCCGGTTCATGATCGTGTAGTGCCAGAACGTCGCCCAGCCCTCGTTCATCACCTTGGTCTGTCCCTGCGGATAGAAGTACTGCGCGAGCTTGCGCACGATGCGCACCAGCTCCCGCTGCCAGGGCTCGAGCTTCGGCGAGTGCTTCTCGACGAAGTAGAGGATGTTCTCCTGGGGATCGCCTGGAAACGACCGCGACCGGCGCGGCACGGCATCGCGCGGCGCCTCCGGCAGGGTCCGCCACAGGTCGTTGAACTGCCGCTCGCGGTGGGCTTCGCGCTCGGCCAGGCGCATCGTCTCGGCCCGCAGCGTCGCCGCCGCCGGACGACGATAGCGGTCGACACCGTGCTGCATCAGCGCGTGGCAGGCGTCGAGCACCTCCTCGACCGCTTCGGCGCCGTGCCGCTCCTCGCATTCCATCACGTACCGGCGCGCGAACACCAGGTAATCGAGGATGGCGTCCGCCTGCGTCCACTGGCGGAACAGGTGGTTTCCCTTGAAGAAGGCGTTGTGGCCGTAGCTTGCGTGCGCGATCACCAGCGCCTGCATCGCCATCGTGTTCTCCTCCATCAGGTAGGCGATGCAGGGATCGGAGTTGATGACGATCTCGTAGGCGAGCCCCTGCATGCCGTGGCGGTACGCCTGCTCGTTGCGGATGAACTCCTTGCCGTAAGACCAGTGCGGATAGCCGACAGGCAGTCCGGACGACGCGTAGGCGTCGAGCATCTGCTCGGAGGTGATCACCTCGACCTGGTTCGGGTAGGTATCGAGACCGAAATCGGCGGCGACCCCGGAGATCGCCGCATCGTAGCGTTCGAGCAGGTCGAAATCCCAGTCCGCCCCGCGGGAGATGACGTTCATGACACCTCCTTGCGGAAGAGCTCGCGGAACACCGGGTAGATCTGCTCGCGACTGTCCGCCCGACGCATCGCGAGATTGTCGGTGGCCTCCGCGACGCGTTCGTACTCCGCCCACAGCGACGATGCGCGATCCCCGGATTGCGGCGAGGCCAGCTCCAGATACGTGAAGTAGCGCGTCGCCGGCAGCACGCGCTCGCGCAGGAAGCGGGCGCTGCGGGCCGGATCGGCGCCGAATGCGTCGCCGTCGGAGGCCTGGGCGACGTAGACGTTCCAGTCCTTCGCGTAGCGCTCGGCGCGGATCGTCTCCGCGAGGTCCAGCGCCGAGTAGACGACCGTGCCGCCGGAGCGCGTGTCGTGGAAGAACGTGTCTTCGTCGACCTCCTCGGCGTCCTCGGTGTGCCGGATGAAGACCAGGTCGACCTCGCCGTACTTGCGCGTCAGGAACAGGTAGAGCAGGGTGAAGAAGCGCTTGGCGAGGTCCTTCTTGTCCTCGTCCATCGAGGCCGAAACGTCCATCAGGCAGAACATCACGGCCCGGGCGATCGGCTCCGGCCGCCAGGCTCGGTTGCGGTAGCGCAGGTCGGGCTCGTCGATGAACGGCAGCTTGCCGCGCCGCCGCTCGATCCGTTCGAGCTCGGCGTAGGCCGCCGCCGCCTGGCCGGATTGGCCCGCGGCGGCGGCGGCGCCGAAGCGCGCCTCGAGCGCCTGCATGTCGCGCAGCAGGCTGCCCCGGAGCGCGATTCGCCGCGCCAGCGACTGGGTGAGGGTGCGCACGATCGCGAGGTTGGCCGGCACCCCGGTCCGGGCGAACCCTGCGCGCACGCTCCGCTTCTGCTCGCTGCGGCCGAACTGGGTGCGCGCGAGATGGGGCAGCTCGAGGTCGTCGAAGAAGATCTGCATGAACTCCTCGCGCGACAGCGAGAACACGAAGGCATCCTCGCCGTCGCCTTCCCCGCCGTCGCGCCCGCGCCCGCCCCCGCCGCCCGCGCCATCGGGCCGCGGAATCCTGTCGCCCGCGACGTACTCCCGGTTGCCCGGCAGCACGAATTCGCGCTCGCCGCCGTGACCGAAGGAGAACGACGGCTCGGAGATGTCCTTCGTGGGAACCTTGACCTCGCCGCCCTGCTCCATGTCGGCCAGGCGCCGCTCCCCGACCATCCTGCGCACCGCCTGCTGGATCTGCGCCTTGTAGCGGCGCAGGAAGCGCTCGCGGTTGACGGCACTGCGCCCGCGGCTGCTCTCGCGCCGATCGATCAGCTGGACCATGGCTGCCCGTTCAAGTACGCGCCGGCGCCGGTCACGACGACTTGTGGACGCGCAGGTACCACTCCGCGAGCAGGCGCACCTGCTTCTCGGTGTAGCCCTTGGCGACCATCCTTGCGACGAAGTTCTGGTGCTTCTCGCGCTCGTCCGCCGATGCCTTGGCGTTGAACGAGATCACCGGCAGCAGGTCCTCGGTGTTGGAGAACATCTTCTTCTCGATCACCTCGCGCAGCTTCTCGTAGCTGCTCCATGCAGGATTGCGGCCGGCGTTGTGCGCCCGGGCACGCAGCACGAAGTTCACGATCTCGTTGCGGAAATCCTTGGGGTTCGCGATGCCTGCAGGCTTCTCGATCTTCTCCAGCTCGGCGTTGAGCGCCGCCCGGTCGAAGCTCTCGCCGGTCTCGGGATCGCGGTAGTCCTCTTCCTGGATCCAGCAGTCGGCGTAGGTCACGTAGCGGTCGAAGATGTTCTGGCCGTATTCGGAGTACGACTCGAGGTAGGCGGTCTGGATCTCCTTGCCGATGAACTCGGCGTAGCGCGGGGCGAGCCAGCCCTTGATGTGCTCGACGTAGCGCCGGCGCGTCTCGTCCGGCAGGTCCTCGCGCGCGAGACGCTGCTCGAGCACGTACATCAGGTGGACGGGGTTCGCCGCGATCTCGGCCGGATCGTAGTTGAACACCGCGGACAGGATCTTGTAGGCGAAACGCGTCGACATCCCCGTCATGCCCTCGTCCGGGCCCGCGTAGTCGCGGTACTCCTGGATCGTCTTCGCCTTCGGATCGACGTCCTTCAGCGTCTCGCCGTCGTAGACCCGCATCTTCGAGTGGACGCTCGAGTTCTCGGGTTCCTTGAGTCGCGTCAGCACCGAGAACTGCGCCATCATCTCCAGCGTGCCGGGAGCGCAGGGCGCTCCGGCGAGCGACGAATTGGCGAGCAGCTTGTCGTAGATCCTCACTTCCTCGGATACGCGCAGGCAGTACGGCACCTTGACGATGAAGATGCGGTCGAGGAAGGCCTCGTTGTTCTTGTTGTTGCGGAAGCTGTGCCACTCCGACTCGTTCGAGTGCGCGACGATCAGGCCGCTGAACGGGATCGCGGAGAAACCCTCGGTGCCCTTGAAGTTCCCCTCCTGCGTCGCCGTCAGCAGCGGATGCAGCATCTTGATCGGCGCCTTGAACATCTCGACGAACTCGAGCAGCCCCTGGTTGGCGAGGCACAGTCCGCCCGAGTAACTGTAGGCATCGGGGTCGTTCTGCGACAGACTCTCGAGCTTGCGGATGTCGACCTTGCCGACCAGCGACGAGATGTCCTGGTTGTTCTCGTCGCCGGGCTCGGTCTTGGTGATCGCGACCTGGCGCAGCACCGACGGGTTGATGCGCACGACCCGGAACTTCGACACGTCGCCGCCGTGCTCGGAAAGCCGCTTGATGGCCCAGGGCGACATCATGCCGGACAGGTAACGCCGCGGAATGCCGTACTCCTTCTCCAGCGCCGCCGCGTAGCGCTCGGGCGCGAACAGGCCCAGCGGCGATTCGTTGACCGGCGAGCCCTTGAGCGCGTAGATCGGGCGTGTCTCCATCACCGACTTCAGGCGCTCGGCGATCGACGACTTGCCGCCGCCCACCGGACCGAGCAGGTAGAGGATCTGCTTTCGCTCCTCGCGGCCCTGCGCCGCGTGCCTGAAGAACGCGACGATCTGCTCGACCGCCTCCTCCATGCCGTAGAACTCGCGGAACGCGGGATAGCGCCGGATGACGCGGTTGCCGAAGATCCGCGACAGCCGCGGGTCGTTGCGCGTGTCGACGAACTCGGGTTCCCCGATCGCCGCGACCATCCGCTCGGCCGCGGTCGCGTAGCTGCCCGGATCGCGCCTGCACAGGTCGAGATAGTCCTCGAGGCTCATTTCCTCGTCGCGGGTGGCCGAGTACTCCGAGCGGAACTGTTCCAGCAGTGTGGCCATGGTCATGCCCCAATCAGGTGGCTGCGCGCGAGCCGGGACGCGCGGGTTGTCACGCCCGCTCGCGGCATTCCTTATTGGTCTTGTGGAAGTTCACGTGGCAGCCTGCCGATCCGCCGGCCACAGTAGAGGCGTGGCATGGGCGGTGAAACCCGGCACCTTGACGCGACCGCATTCGAGACGAACGGTTCGCATGACTGCCGATCCTTGATGACGCTCGATGAAACTCGACACCGATGAGGCGCATAAGTCGTGCCATCTCCATCTGCGTTATGCACGCAGCGTGCCAGCGCTCCTTCACATCTGCGCGAACGGGCTGGTCACATTGCGGCGGCTGCGACGCAGCATTTCGGCGACGGCCAGCCGGCGCCGCGATGCCCCGATCTGTCGTGACCGGGAGACGCTGACTGCCCCGGCGCGGCATTGCGACGAAGCACCCAGGAGGCCTGGACCCGAGGCGCTCGACGTCGATCGCTTCGTCGGAGCCGCAGTGACCGCGGCGTCCGCTGCGCGTTCAGCACTCGCGAGCCGCGATTGCCAACAATGCGCACCATCACGGCACGGCGTGCGACGCGTCATGGTGCGTCTGACGTCAGGCGTCGAGTCGCGCTCCTGTGCTTGCCCGCAGCACGCAGGCATGTCGAGATGGAACCTGCGATCGCAGCCGCACGCTCATTGCGCAAAGGAATAAGGGCGCCGACGCGAATGCGTCCGGACCGAAAAAAAGAAAATGCCCGGCGGATTGCATCGCCGGGCATCGAAGTGGAAAGGTCGGAAACGGTCAGTTGATCGTGATCTTTGCGGCGACCGTCAAGCCGCCGTTCCTGTAGCCCTCGTACTCGGCGCGCTGTCCGACTGCGAATCCCGTCGCACCGTTCCATGAGACGACGGTACAGGCCGGCACCTGGACCGTGACACTGCCCACGACGACGTAGCCTGCGCCCACGGCGGTGATCCTGTTCTTGCCCTGGGCCGACTTGGCGCCGGCGGGCTTGGTGCAGGAGTACGTCGGCGTTGGGGTCGGTGCCGGCTTCACCGTCATGCCCGTCGCCGCGCACATTCCGGTTCCATCGACCGTTCCGACGTAATCGATCAGCTCGCCGACGACGAACGTCGTCGTGCCGCCGGTGAAGGTGGTGCCCGCCTGCGGGGCGTAGACGACGCTCTGCCCACCGCCGCTCAGCCCGCCGTTGATGTCCAGCCAGAACTTGTTGACGCCGCTGATCGCAGCATTGCTGCCTGAGCAGGCAACCGGCGCGGGGTTGATCACCATCGACAGCGTGGTGCTGGCCGTAACGGGCGAGGTCGCGCTGTCGGTCACCAGCACGCTCAGGCTGTAGGTCGCTGCGCTCGTCGGCGTACCGGACACCGCGCCCGTGGTGGGCGAGATGACAAGGCCCGGCGGAAGCCCCGTGGCGGACCAGGTGTAGGGCAGCACGCCGCCCGAGGCTGCCAGCGTAGTGCTCCCGTAGGCGACGCCTACGGTTCCGCCCGGAAGGCTTCCGGTCATCGCCAGTGCCGGCGGTGGCGACGGCGGAGGCGCCGGCGGGGGGGTCGTGGCATTGACCGCCATCGTCCAGTTGGCACCCGAGGTGTTCGCGGGATTGATGATCCCGCTGTAGTTGCCGACGTACGGCTGCCCG
>JAJXTF010000168.1 GCA_021784125.1 Pseudomonadota bacterium
GCTCGGAGGCGACCTGCACCGCCGAGCCGACGACGAACAGCGAGCGGGAGCCCGCGCTGCCGAAACCCGTGGCCCGGTCTGTATCGCCGAAGCACACGCGAATGTTCTCGACCGGCACGCCGAAGACGTCGACGGCGAGCTGGGTGAAGGTCGTGGCGAGGCTCTGTCCCATCGCCTGCGCGGCGGTCCAGATCTCGATCTCGCCTCCGCCGCTCACCGTGACGCTGACGGTTTCCTCGAACACGTCGGCGCCGGTCCATTCGAGGAAGGTCGCGATGCCCTGCCCGCGCAGCCTGCCGCGCGCCTTCGACGCCGCTTCTCGCCCCGGGAAGCCTCTCCAGTCGGAAAGCGCGAGTGCCTCGTCCATCACCTTCGCGAACTGGCCGCTGTCGTAGGTCTTGCCCATCGGGTTGGTGTAGGGCATCTGCTCGGGGCGGATCATGTTGCGCCGGCGCAGTTCGGTGCGGTCGATGCCGGTCTGGCGCGCCGCCGCATCCATCAGCCGCTCGACGATGTAGATCGCCTCCGGGCGTCCCGCACCGCGGTACGGCCCGGTGGGAAGCGTGTGGGTGAGCACCGCCTTGATGCCGATGTCGATGGTCGGGATGTCGTAGATGCTGGTCGACACCCAGGGACCAATCAGGAGCTGGATGACGACCCCCGCCGGCGTCGCGTAGGCGCCGACGTTGGCGAGCGAGGCCACTCGCAGCGCAAGGATCCGGCCCTCGCCATCGAGCGCCAGCTCCGCCGTGCTGGTCACGTCGCGGCCATGCCCCGCCCCCAGGAATTCCTCTATGCGTTCGGCGGTGTGGCGCACCGGCCGCTTCAGCTCGCGCGCGGCGAAGGCGGTGACGACGTCCTCCGGATAGAGACTCGTCTTCATCCCGAATCCGCCGCCGACGTCGCCGACGACCACGCGGACCTTGTCCTTCGGCATTCCCAGCACGGGATCGCAGAGCTCGTCGCGCAGACCAGTGGGCGTCTGACAGCTCACCCGCAGGGTCAGGCGATCTTCCGCCGCATCCCAGGTGGCGAGCGTGGAGCGCAGCTCGATCGGTGACGGCGCGACGCGCTGGTTGACGAGATCCAGCGTGACGACGTGCGCGGCGCGCTTGAATGCCGCTTCGGCCGCAGCGGGATCGCCGTGACGGATTTCGCAGGCGATGTTGTCGGACGCCTCGGCCACGACGCTGGCCCCACCCGGAGCGACGGCGACCGCCGCGTCGACGACCGCCGGCAGCGGATCGTAGTCGACCTCGACTGCCTCCGCGGCATCGCGCGCCTGGGCGAGCGTCGCCGCGATCACCGCGACCACCGCTTCGCCCACATGGCGGACGGTGTCGACGGCGAGCGCATGGTGCAGCGGCGTCGCCGTCGGCTTGCCGTCGGCGCGCCTGAAGTCCGCCGAGTTCGGGATCGGCTTGACGCCGGCATCCAGCAGGTCGCGGCCGGTAAGCACCAGCGCCACCCCCGGCATCGCTGCGGCGGCAGCGGTGTCGATGCGCAGGATTCGCGCATGAGGATGGGGCGAGCGCAGGAAGCACACCTGGAGCTCGCCCGCGGCGGGAACGTTGGCGGCGAACGTGCCCCGGCCCAGAAGCAACGCGTCATCCTCGACGCGCCTGATCGACTTGCCGCTGCCGAAGCGGCTCGGTTGCGTTGCGGTCACGGGGCAGTCTCCGACGTTCGAGGAAGCGGGTTTCAATTGTGCCACTGCAAGGGGGAGGGTCGTGACAATCGCGTTGCCCCCGCTTATGCTTCGCGGCACCGGAAAGGCAGGTCGCGGAACTCCAGGAGAAGAAATCTTGAAGGCAAAGGTGACGGTATTGGGTGCCGGCTTCGGCGGCCTGGAATTGAGCACGCTGCTGTCGGAAGCATTGGGCGACCAGGTCGACGTGACCCTGATCGACAAGAGCGGCCACTTCGTGTTCGGCTACTCCAAGCTGGACGTGATGTTCGGGCACAAGACGCTCGATGCCGTGCGCATTCCCTACCGCGGCTTCGTCAAGCCCGGCGTGCGCTTCCTGCAGCAGACGATCACCGCCATCGACCCGGAGGCGAAGCGCGTCGTCACCGACGGTGGCAGCTACGATTCCGATTACCTGGTGGTCGCGCTGGGCGCCGACTACGACCTGGCCGCGACGCCGGGGCTGGTGGAAGGCGGCAACGAGTTCTACTCGGTCGCCGGCGCCAACACGCTGCGCGACCTGCTGCCGAGATTCTCGAAAGGGCACGCCATCATCGGTGTCAGCGCCGCGCCCTACAAGTGCCCGCCCGCGCCCAGCGAATGCGCGCTGCTGCTGCACGATTTCCTCAGCGAGCGCGGGGTGCGTGACCGGTGCGAGATCACGATGGTGCTGCCGCTGCCGAGCCCGGTGCCGCCCTCACCCGACACGTCCCGAGCACTCGTTAGTGCGTTCGCCGAGCGCGGCATCCGGTTCATGCCGGGGCGCGCCGTCGCATCGCTGGACGCGAAGCGCCGCGTCGCGGTGCTGGACGACAAGAGTGAACTTCCCTACGACCTGTACCTCGGCGTTCCAAAGCACTGCCCACCGGCGGTGGTCGCGGCCGCAGGGATGGCCGACAACGGATGGATTACCGTCGACCCGCGGACGCTGGAGACGCGCTACGAGGGCGTGTACGCGGTGGGCGACATCGCCAACACCGGTACGTCCAAGGCCGGCGTGTTCGCCGAGGGCGCCGCGCGCGCGGTGGCAGCCAGCGTCATCGCGCAGATTCGGGGCGAAGACCCGTCCGGCCGCAATCCGGGTGCGGGCTCGTGCTATATCGAGTTCGGCGCGGGCCGCATCGGCCGCGTCGACGTCGACTTCTTCTCGGGCCCCAAGCCCACCGGGATCTACCACGAGCCGACAGTGAGCATGCGGGCCGACAAGGAGCTGGTCGGCGCGACTCGCCGCACCCGCTGGTTCGGTTCCTAAACTGGATTGATCAGCGGCGGGGCGCCTCCGCGACGCAGAAGTCGGCGACCTGCTGCAGGAGCCGTTGCAGCGCCGCGTTCGCCGCGATCACACCGCCGACCGGGTCGTCGCTCGGAGCGTCCTCGACCTCCTCGAACAGCCGGGTGGCGATGACGCGGCGCTCGCGGACATCCGTCAGCTGCACACGCAGCGCGAGCTCTTCCCGGCTCGGCTGCACCGAAAAGTCCTGCTGCAACCGCAGGATTTCGGAGTCCAGTCGCAGGTCGGCCCGAACGGCGCCCTGCGCCTGGGTCACCGCGCGAAAGCCTCCGGACTGGTCCAGGGCGCCGACCAGCAGCGGCCCCAACATCCTCGACGGAGTATCGACCCAGCGATGGACGGCGAAGTAATCGAGCTCGTAGGGCCGCCGCACCCAGGCCATCCGGGCCGTGTCGAATCCCGGCCCCGCGCGCGGCGCAGCGACCTCGAGGACGAGGTCCTGCCGCGCCCCCTTCGTCCCGGGCACTGGCCCTGCGACGAGCACGTGGAGACTCTGGTCTTCGCCGGGTGGCTGCAGGCTCGCGCAACCGCCAACGAGCGCCGCGAGCGCAAGGATCACGAAACTCCGGCGACCGATGCCGCGTTCCTGGTGGGCGTTCATCGAGGACTCCACGGTTCGAGGTTGGAGGGAGGTGAACGCGGGACGTCTCGAATCCGGGTCACTCGCCGGGGCCGCGTTTCGCGGCGGGCTTGCCCCGCAACAGCAGGCTCGGGTTGCGTTCGATCTCGTCGCCGACGCGCTGCAAGGTGCCGGTCAGCTGGCGCAGGTCGTCGACCAGCCGGCGCAGCTCCGGCAACGTCTCGTCGCTGAATCGCTGCACGTCGGCTCGGGTGCCCTCCACCGCGCTTGCCGCGCTCCTGCCCGCGCCGGCGACGGCGTCGGACATGCGGTCGAAGGCGTCGGCGCTGCGATCGATCCGCTGCAGCAGCTGCGGAAGCTCGCCGCTGACCCGGGCTGCATTCGCAGACGTGCGTGCAAGATCGGCGAGGCTGGCGTCGATCGCCGGCGAACGCGCCGCGAGCGTTCGCGACAGCACCGCGAGATCGGCGAGCGCCTGCGAAACCGAACGACGATTGTCGGCGTTCATCAGCGCGTTGAAGTTGTCGGTCGCGCTCGTCAGGCTCGCGAGTGCCTTGGCGACGGCGCTGTCCAGGCGCGTCAACATCGATGGCCCGGAGGCGATCACCGGGTAATCCTCTCCGGCCCGCGCCTCCAGGACCGGAGAATTCCGGCCACCTGCCGTCAGCTGGACATAGGCGATTCCGGTCAGCCCCTGGGTCTGCAGTACCGCAACGGTGTCCACCTTGACCGGGGTGCCCTGAGCAATGGCGAGCGTCAGCCGGACCTGTTCTACGTTGGCCGGATCCAGCTCGATCCTCTTCACGAATCCGACATCCACACCCCGGTATTTGACCGGCGCGTTCAGGTTGAGCCCCGCGACCGAGTCGCTCATGTAGGTAAGATACATGGCGTAGGTCTGCCCGTAGTGCGCGCCGCTGCTCAGCCACAGCACGCCGCCGATCAGTGTCGCGCCGAGCAGCACCACGAACGCGCCTACGACGGCGAAGTTGACCTTGCTTTCCATGCCTGTTCCCGCGCTGCGCGTCCGCGCGGCCCGTAGAAATATTCGTGGATCAATGGGTCGGAGAGCTCCGCCAGCTCGGTCATCGTCCCGACGCCGACGACTTGACCCTGACCGAGCACCGCGACGCGGTCCGCGGCACGCCACAGCAGGTCGAGGTCGTGGGTCACGAGCATGATCGTCAGGCCCAGCGCATCGCGCAGGCTGCGCACCAGCTCGTCGATCCCGCTCGCGCTCAGGGGGTCGAGGCCCGCGGTCGGCTCGTCGAGGAAAAGCAGCTCCGGGTCGAGCGCCAGCGCGCGCGCCAGCGCCGCACGCTTGCGCATTCCGCCGCTCAGTTCATTCGGATACTTGGCACCGGCGTCGGCGGGCAATCCGGTCAGCGCGATCTTGATCGCGACCATTTCGTCGATCAGCCGCGGCGAAAGTCGCGTGTGCTCGCGCATGACCATGCCGACGTTCTCTGTCACCGTCAGCGAGCTGAACAGCGCGCCACGCTCGAACACCACGCCCCAGCGCCGTCGCAGCGGCAGCGCCTGCTCGTCGCTTAACCCGACCACTTCCTGACCGAACACCCGGATCGAGCCGGACACCGGCGGCTGCAGCAGGATCACTTCGCGCAGCAGCGTGGACTTGCCACAGCCGCTTCCGCCCACCAGCGCGAAGACCTCGCCGCGGCGCACCGACAGGTCGACGTTCTCGTGCACCACCGCCTCGCCGAAACGCGTGTTCAGGCCGGCGATCTCGACCACGAGGTCGTTTGCGGCAGGAGGTCCCGATCGCATGTCAGATGTCGAGCAGGTTGAAGACGATCGAAAACAGGGCGTCGGTCACGATCACCAGGAAGATCGACTGCACGACCGAAATCGTCGTCTGCCGCCCGACGCTGTCGGCGCTGCCTGCGGTCTGGAAGCCACGGTAGCATCCGACGAGCGCGATGATCGTCGCGAACACAGGAGCCTTCGCAAGCCCGGTCAGATAGGTCGACATCACGATCGCCTCCTTGAGCCGATCGAAGAAGACATCGTAGCCCAGGCCGAGCTGGCTTCGCGCCATCACCATCCCCCCCAGCACGCCGGTAACGTCGGTGTAGACGGTGAGCAGCGGCAGCGCGATGATCAGCGCCAGCATCTTGGGCAGGACCAGGAGCTCCTGCGGCATGATGCCGACAGTGCGCAGCGCGTCGAGCTCCTCGGTGACCTTCATTGTCCCGATCTGTGCCGCGTAGGCCGAGCCCGAGCGGCCGGCGACGATGATCGCGGTCAGCAGCGGCGAGAGTTCGCGCAGCATCGAGACGCCGACCAGATCGGCAACGAAGATGTTCGCGCCGAAACGCTGCAACTGGTCGGCGCCCTGGTAGGCGATGACGACGCCCATCAGGAACGACAGCAACCCCGTGATCGGCAGCGCGTCGAACCCGGCGATCTCGATGTTGCGCAGGATCGCCCGCCAGCGGATGCGACGCGGCGCCAGAATCGAGTGCAACAGGACGGTGAACGTCTCGCCGACGAAGGCGAGAAAGTCCACGATGTTCCGTAGTTGCGCAACGGCCTTGCGCCCGATGCTCGCAAGCAGTCCCGGTCGTGCCGGTTGCTTCACGCCCGCCGCAGCGGTTACCGCTGCGGCGTGCGACCCGACCAGCGTCACCAGCGCGTCGAATTCCGGCCGCAAGCCGTCGATGCGAACCTGAAGGCCCCGCGCGCGCATCGCCCGCGTCGTACGGCTCAGCAGCCAGGCGCCTGCCGTATCCAGCGCCTCGATGCCGGCCGCGTCGACGATCAACTCTCCGTCCCGGGGCCACGGCAGGCCATCGATCCGCGTATCGAGCGTGGCGATTCCCGGGACTGTCCAGGCGCCGGTGCAGCGCAGCCTGCAGGCACCCGCCTCGCCCGACGGCGTCGCGTGGAAACGCAGGTCGGCGCTGGCTTCGCCAATCATCGCATGACGTGGCGGGTCGACCGCCTCGAGTGATGCCGTCAGGAATATGCAGCAGCGCGCGTGCGCAGGCGAGTGGCAATCGCCGCGATCATGATCTCGATCAACCCTTTGGACCGCAGTGCGCCTGGGTTGCAGCGAGGATGCCGGCTCGGGCTTGCCGCTGCGGCCCCGCCACCGCAACTTCTAGTCGAAAGCCCAGGCAGCCAGACAGCTCGGCCCCACTGATCCCCGCCATAACCGTCGCGCCGGCAAGTCGGCGCCGGCGCCACTTGCAATCATCAGCGGCATCAGGTGCTCCTCCCGCGGGTGCGATGCCCGCCCCCCCCCGGAGCA
>JAJXTF010000169.1 GCA_021784125.1 Pseudomonadota bacterium
CGAGGGCTTCTTCCTGAGTCCCGGAACCTCGCGCAGGTCGAAGAACACTTCGAGCGCCTCCTGGAGCAGGGCTTTCTTGAGTCCCGGGTAGTGGACGTCGACGATCTCGGTCATCGTCTCGCGATCAGGGAAGCGGATGTAGTGGAAGAAACAGCGGCGCAGGAACGCGTCGGGCAGCTCCTTCTCGTTGTTCGACGTGATGACGACCAGCGGACGGTGCCGGGCGGCGACCGTGCGCTGGGTCTCGTAGACGTGGAACTCCATCCGGTCGAGCTCGCGCAGCAGGTCGTTCGGAAACTCGATGTCGGCCTTGTCGATCTCGTCGATCAGCACGACGGCGGGCGTCTCGCTCTCGAAAGCCTCCCACAGCACGCCGCGCCTGATGTAGTTCGCGATGTCGCCGACGCGGTCGTCGCCGAGCTGCGAGTCGCGCAGGCGCGACACCGCGTCGTATTCGTAGAGTCCCTGCTGCGCCTTGGTCGTCGACTTGACGTGCCACTGGAGCAGCGGGCGGCCCAGTGCGCGAGCGACCTCCTCGGCGAGCAGGGTCTTGCCCGTCCCCGGCTCGCCCTTGACGAGCAGCGGGCGCTCGAGCGCGAGCGCGGCGTTGACCGCGAGCTTGAGGTCGGCGGTGGCAACGTAGGTCGGCGATCCTTCAAAGCGCATCGGTGTTTTCATCGGCATGATGGCGACATTATTCCACGCCGGCTCGCAGCGGCTGCGGGGAAATGCGGCCCCGATGCAGCGCGGGCGGCGTCAGCCGATCCAGGCCTTCGCCGCCTGCAGCAACCACAGCGCGACCATGCCTGCGGCGAGGGTCTTCAGCGTGTCGTGCGTCCTGAACGCGACGACCCCAGCGGCGATGGCCGCGGCGATGCGGGGCGCGGCGACTGCCGTCTCGCCGCCGCCGGGAGCGACCACGACCATCGGCAGGACCAGCGCAGTCAGCATCGCCGCAGGGACATACCTGAACGCCCGCGCGAGCAGCGCCGGGATGTGCCGGCGCGAGAAGATCGCGATGAACGACAGGCGCGACAGGTAATTTAGCGTGCCGACGATCGCGATGACCGTCCAGAGCTTCAGCGTCGCGTCCATCGTTCCTTCGTCAGATCGGCCAGCGTTCCGGCGACGATGCCCAGCGTCCCCGCGACGATCAGGTTGAGTTTCATCGGCAGGCCGGAAAGCGCGAGCACCGCGCATCCCGACGCGATGGCGGCGACGATCGACGGCATCGCACGAAACTGCGGCGCGATCAACGCGATGAAGCACAGCGGAACCGCGAAATCGAGCGACCAGCTCGCCGGAATCAGGTTGCCGACGAAATATCCGGCGAGGTTGGTCACCTGCCAGGACCCCCAGAGCGCGGCGCCGCCCCCGAGGTAGTGCCTCGCGGCTTCGCGCGGCGGGTGTCCCGCGCCGAAACGCCGCACCGCCGCGGCGAATGCCTGGTCGGTGAGCAGGAACGCGAGCCCCTGCTGCCAGCGCTGCGGCAGCGGGCGTAGATAAGGCGCCATCGCTGCGCTGTACATCAGGAAGCGCAGCCCCGCGACGAAACAGGTCAGGACGATCACCGCGAGCGGCGCGCCCGCGGCGAGCAACTGCACGGCGAGGATCTGGGCGGCGCCCGAGAAGATGATCGCGCTCATGCCGAGTGCGCTCCACCACGACGCACCGGCGGCCGCCGCGCCGACGCCGCACACCAGCCCGAACGGCGCGATGCCGACGCAGGCCGGGACCATCTCGACGAAGCCCTCGCGAAAATCGCGATCGGCGACGACCCCCGCCACTATGCGTTCATGGCCGCGACCTACTTCGGCGGCGCCGGGAACTGGACGTAGGGAGGCTTGGGTTCGGCGCCCGGCGGGACGAAGTCGGGCGCGGGGCGGCCTCCGGGGCCCAGCGACCGTACATAGCGGTAGACGGCCCGCAGATCGCCGCTGCGCATCCGATTCAACGCCCAGAAAGGCATCGGCGGTCGCGCCTGCAGCTTTCTTGCATGCTCGACCCACGGATCGGTCTTGCCTTCCGTCGCGGTCCCCGCCGCAAGCGCCGTCGACGCGAGCACGAGCCCCGACAGCAGCACCGATGCGCACAATGTTCGACCCGGAACCTGCTGCATCATGCCCTTGCCTCCTCTGGTGGCGATTCTTCGAATGATCCGTCGACCCCGTGCCGCCCGCGGCGACCCGCGGGCGCGCAATCATAGCGTGACGTCGGCCGGCTTGAATGTCGGCCGTCGCACTTTTCTTGTACGATGCGCGTTCCCGCGCGGAAACGCGCCCCGCATCGTCGTCGGCGGTGCCGCCGCTGCGCCGTTCCGGGACAGCTTTCCGCCGCCGCAGAGCCGCGGGCCCACTGCATGCATCTCGACACCTCCGACTACCTGCGCCTCGACATTCCCCAGGGCCTCGGCGCCACGTCCACGGGCGCGTCGTTCGCCACGTCGAGCGGCGACATCCTCGAGGTCGAATGCTTCGGTCCCGGCGCGTTCCGCCTGCGCGCCGGTCCGAACGCGCGCCCGGATTACGGCATCGTCATTGGCCGGCCCAGGCCCTGCGAAGTCACCCAGCCCCAACCCGGCGTATGGTCGCTGACGGCGGGCGAATCGACGCTCGAGATCACCGGCGCCCCGCTGTCGATGCGCCTGCTGTGGAAAGGCGAGCCCGTCCTGACCACCGTGACCGACGAGCAGGTGCGCGGCGGAACGCGCCTGCCGGTGCTGGGCAGGCTGCGACAGGGTGGCCTGTGGACTGCGGCGTTCGCTCTGGCGTCGGGCGAGCCGGTCTACGGCCTGGGCGAGAAATTCGGATCGCTCGACAAGCGGGGGCAGCTCGTCCATTCGCAGGTTGCCGACGCCCAGGGCGTCAACACCGGTCTGGCGTACAAGAACACGCCGTTCGCCTGGAGCCCGGGGATGGGCGCGGGTGCCTGGGGCACATTCGTCAACACACCCGGCATGGTCACCCACGGTGTCGGCCATCCGGACTGGTCCCATCGCAGCTACGCCGTGATGGTCGAGGACGAAGCGCTGGACCTGTTCCTGTTCGCCGCAGGCGCTCCGGCCGGAATCATCGACCTGTACACGCAGGTCACGGGGCGGGCGGCGGGCGTGCCGCGCTGGAGCCTCGGGTTGTGGCTGTCGCGTGACCGGGACGAGACCCCGGAAGATGCGATCGCCGTGGCGGCACGCATGCGCCAGCGCAGGATTCCCTGCGACGTGCTGGCGCTCGACGCCCGATCGGTGTGGAACCCGCAGACGGGTTTCGACTTCGCCTGGGATCCCGAGCGCGTTCCCGATCCCGCGCTGACGCTGGCACGGATCAAGGAACACGATCTGCGGGTCTGCGTCTGGCAGTGCCCCTACGTGTCGGTGCAATCACCGATGTTCCAGGACCTCGCGTCGCAGCAATACCTGCTGACGACGCAACTCGGCGACCCCTACGTCCTCGCACTCGACGACGCAGCCGGGGTCGGATCGCCGGCAGGCATGCCCGATTCGCCCGTCGAGAGCGGCATCGTCGATTTCACCAATCCCGATGCCTACGCCTGGTGGCGCGACGCGCATCAGCTGCTGTTCGAGGATGGCGTCGACGTGTTCGAGAGCGGCCTCGGGGAACACGTACCCGACGATGCGCTGGCGAGCAACGGGGATTTCGGCGCGCGGCTGCACAACGCCTATCCGCTGCTCTACAGCCGCTGCATCCACGAGGCGGCGGCGCGTTTCCAGGCCCCTGGTGCCGGAGCGCCGATCGTCTGGAGCCGCGCCGGCTGGGCGGGCAGCCAGCGCTATCCGCTGGGCGGCAGCGGCGATCCGCAGAGCGACTGGGAAGGCCTGGCCGCATCGATCCGCGGCGGCCTGTCGTGGGGCATGAGCGGCAACCCATACCACGGGCTCGACATCGCCGGCGCCTACGGCTCGAGCGAAACGTCCGCGGAGCTCTTCCTGCGCTGGCTCCAGGCAGCGGTGTTCGGCTCGCACATGCGCCTGCGCGGCGCGGGCGAGCACGAAGCCTGGAGCCATGGCGCCGAAGTCGAAGCCATCGCGCGCAAGTGGCTGGCGCTGCGCTACCGTCTGATCCCCTACCTCGAGCGCGCGGTCCTGCAGGCGGTCTCCACCGGCATGCCGTTGATGCGCGCAATGCCGCTCGCGTTTCCGGAGAGCCGGCTGGTCCGCCCCTTCGAGACGCAATTCATGTGCGGCGACGCGCTGCTCGTCGCGCCGATCGTACGGGAGAACGGCAACGTCGAGATCGCGCTGCCCCCCGGTGCATGGTACGACCTCAATACGCGGGCCCGGTATCCGGGCTCGCGCGTCCTGCGCTACCGGGCCAGGCTCGACCAGTTCCCGGTGTTCGGCCGCGAAGGCCACGCATTGCCGCTGGGACGCGCCGTCCAGCACACCGGGGAGATCGACGACGCGCAACCCCTCGAGTGGCTGTGGGTGTTCGGCGCAGCCACGCAGCCGCTCGACGGCTACGCCCAGGTGCGCATCGAAGGCGACGAGGCAGGCGAGCTGGCGGTACGTGCCGCCCCCGGCGTCGACGTCCAGGTGTTCGGGGATCCGTCGGCAGTCACCGTGCAACCGCTCTGATGTCGCACCTGACTCCTCATCCGACCCTTGCGATCACGGTCGGCGAACCGGCCGGTATCGGACCCGAGCTCGTCGCGATGATCGCTGCTCGGCATGCGCAGGCCCATTTTCCCGCCCGGCTCGTCGTGATCGGCGACCGCGCGCTGCTCGACGAGCGCGCGCGACGCATCGGCGAGGCGCCGCGCTACGCGGCCTACGACCCCCTCGCTTTCGCGGCCCCTGCGGGCATGGTCGAGGTCTGGGACCATCCGCTCGCGGCGCCGGCGATCCCGGGGCACCCCGACCCGACCAATGCGCGCAGCGTGCTGTCGACGCTCGAGAGCGCCTGCGACGGCTGCGCGACGGGAGCGTTCGCGGCGCTCGTGACCGGTCCGGTGCAGAAGAGCGCGATGCAGGACGCCGGGCTGCCTTTCACCGGCCACACCGAGTTCTTCGCGGAGCGCACGCACACGCCACGCGTGGTGATGATGCTCGTCGGCGGCGCGACCGACGCGCCGCTGCGCGTCGCGCTGGTGACGACGCATCTTCCGCTGCGCGACGTTCCGGCCGCCATCACGCAGGCTGCCGTGGGCGAGACGATCGCGATCGTGCAGCACGAGCTCGCCCGACGATTCGCGATCGCGGGGCCGCGCATCGCCGTCTGCGGACTCAACCCGCACGCAGGCGAAGGCGGGCATCTGGGCAGCGAGGATGCCGACGTGATCGAGCCGGCGATCGCCGGGGCGCGGATCCAGGGCGCGGACGTCGCCGGACCGCTGCCGGCCGACACGGTGTTCGTGCCTGAGATCGCGCGGCGCTACGACGCGATCGTCGCGATGTACCACGACCAGGGGCTGCCGGCGCTCAAGGCAGCGAGCTTCGGCCATGGCGTCAACGTGACGCTCGGGCTGCCATTCGTGCGCACCTCGGTCGACCACGGGACCGCGCTCGACCTCGCCGTCGATGCAAAGCGCGCGAAGACCGCCGACGTCGGCAGCTTCGTGGCCGCGATCGAGCTCGCCATCGCGCTCGCGTCCCGCGCCGACGCCTGACCCCCGCGCCATGCAAGGCCACCGCGCGCGCAAGCGTTTCGGCCAGAATTTCCTCGTCGACACGCATTACATCGACCGCATCATCGACGCGGTCGCCCCGCGACCCGGGGACAACCTGGTCGAGATCGGACCGGGGCTCGGGGCGCTGACCCACCGCCTGATCGAGCGCGCGACCCGCATCGCGGCGATCGAGATCGACCGCGACCTCGCTGCGCGCCTGCGCGAAACCTGGGGTCCGACCCGGCTCGCGCTGCACGAAGGCGACGCGCTGGCATTCGATTACGCCGTTCTCGGCGAGAACCTGCGCGTCGTCGGCAACCTGCCCTACAACATCAGCTCGCCGCTGCTGTTCCACCTCGCGAGCTTCGATTCCCTGCTGCGCGACATCCACGTGATGCTGCAGCGCGAGGTCGTGGCGCGGATGGCGGCCGCGCCCGGCACGTCCGACTACGGGCGGCTCTCCGTGATGCTGCAGGCGAAGTTCGCCGTCGCGCGGCTGTTCATCATCCCGCCCGGCGCGTTCCAGCCGGCGCCCAAGGTCGATTCCGCGTTCGTGCGCCTCGTGCCGCTCGGCGCGGCCAGGCCTGCGATCACCGACGAGCGCCTGTTCTCCCGGGTCGTCGGCGCGGCATTCGGCCAGCGCCGCAAGACCCTGCGCAATGCGCTCGTCACGCTGTGCGACGCCGATGCGATGCAAAGCGCCGGAATAGACCCGGCAGCGCGGGGCGAAACGCTGTCGGTCGCCGATTTCGTCCGGCTGGCCAACGCGCTCGCGACAGGCTGATCAGCCCCAGTCGCGATCGGGGCGCAGCGACGGCGCGACGATGCGCAGGACCTTGGCGCGCGAGGTTTCGCCGCGCAACAGCACGACGTTGCGGCGCGGAACGCCGAAAGCCCGCGCGAGCCAGCGCAGGAGCTCGGCGTTCGCCTTGCCTTCGACCGGTGCCGCGGCAAGCCTCAACTTCAGCGCCTCGCCGTGCTCGCCGTCGACCGACGTGTGCGCGGCGCCCGGCTGCACGTGGAGCGTCAGCACGAGCGCGTCGGCCTCCTCGCGCAGCCACGCGGGCATCGTCAGACGAAGAGGCGCAATGCCGTGCTTTCGAGCCAGGGCACCAGCGTCATCAGCACCAGCTGCGCGAGCACGATCACGATCAGCGGCGACAGATCGAGCGTGCCGCCGATCAGGGGCACGAACTTCCGCACCGGGC
>JAJXTF010000170.1 GCA_021784125.1 Pseudomonadota bacterium
CCTCCGCCCTGGCGGAGGTGGGCCGCGACCTGTCGTCGTCGCTCGACCTCGCCACCGTCATGGACCGCATCGCACATCACGCCCGGGACCTGCTCGCCGCCGGCAGCAGCGCGATCTTCCTGCCGGAGCCGGGCGGCTCGACCTACCGCGCCATCGTCGCCACCGGCGAGATTGCCGACGCGGTCAAGGCGACGGTCATCGAGGGTGGGGTCGGCATCATCGGCAGCCTGGTTCAGAGCGGCAAGGCGGAATTCATCAACGACGCCCAAGCCGACCCGCGCGCCGTGCAGATCCCGGGCACCGGGGAGGACCAGGACGAGCGGCTGATGGTGGTGCCGCTGGTTGCCGACGACGCGGTCGAAGGCGCGATGGCGGTGTGGCGCTCGGGCGGCCAGCCTTTCGACGACCGCGACCTCGAGTTCCTGGTCGGCTTGTCGCGGCAGGCGATGGTCGCGCTGCGCAACGCGCGCCTGTTCGACGAGACCCGCGAGGCGCTGGAGCAGCAGACGGCGACCGCCGACGTCCTGCAGGTGATCAGCAGCTCGGTGGCCGACACGACACCGGTGTTCGACAAGATCCTCGACAGCTGCCAGCGGCTGTTCGGCACCGAGCACCTGGGCATCGTGACCGTCGGAAACGACGGCCTCGTGCGCCCAGCCGCGATCCGTGGCCCAATTGTGCAGACGATGACCCGCACGCTCCCATTGCCGGTCGACAACAGCACCACCGGACGCGCCATCCGCGATCGCCGCATCGTGCACGTCCGGGACCTCCGGGAATTTGCCGAATCCAGTGACTGGGCGCGCGATACCCTCGGGCAGACGGGCAATTTCTCGGCCGCCTGGGTGCCGATGCTGTCGGAGAACCGCGGCATCGGGTCGATCATGGTCGTGCGTCAGCCACCGACGCCATTCACCGACAAGGACGAGGCGCTCCTTCGCACCTTCGCCGACCAAGCGGTGATCGCGATCCAGAACGCTCGGCTGTTCAACGAGACGAGGGAGGCGCTGGACCGGCAGACAGCGACAGCGGAGATCCTGCGGGTCATCAGCGGCTCGGTCACCGATACGCAGCCGGTGTTCGACGCCATCGTGCACAGCTGCCAGCGCCTGTTCGCCGGCAAGGCGGTCGCCTTGGTCTTCCCGAAGGAGAACATGCTGGAAGCCGTGGCCTTCTGCAACGACAGCGGCGACCAGCGCGGCGCAGGTGTCCTCAAGCCCTGGCCGCTCGACCACGGCAGCGGTGCCGGCACCTGCGTGCTCGATTCACGCGTCATCAACGTCGCCAACACTGCCGAGAGCGCGAAGGATTTTTCGCGCATGAAGGATCTGGCAATCGCGCTCGGCTACCAGTCGTGCCTATTCGTGCCACTGCTGCGAGAAGGCAAGGCTATCGGCTGCATCACCATACTGCGCGCGGCCACGGGCCGCTTCGACGACCAGGAAGTGGCACTCGCGCAGACCTTCGCCGACCAGGCGGTGATCGCGATCCAGAACGCGCGGCTGTTCAAGGAAGCGCAGGCGGCCCGCACGGCCGCCGAAGCTGCCAACGAGGCGAAGAGCGCCTTCCTGGCGACGATGAGCCACGAGATCCGCACGCCGATGAACGCGGTCATCGGCATGAGCGGGCTGCTGCTCGATACGCCGCTGTCCACCGAGCAGCACGACTACGCGACGACGATCCGCGACTCCGGCGATGCGCTGCTGACGATCATCAACGACATCCTCGACTTCTCGAAGATCGAGGCCGGGCGGATGGACATCGAGGCGCAGCCTTTCGATCTTCGCGATTGCGTCGAGTCGGCCCTCGACCTCGTGACCACGCGCGCGGTCGAGAAGCACCTGGACACCGCCTACCTGTTCGAAGGCGAGGTCCCGCGCGCCATCCGCGGCGACGTGACGCGGCTGCGGCAGATCCTGCTGAACCTGCTCGCGAACGCGGTCAAGTTCACCGAATCGGGCGAGGTGGTGCTGACGGTGAACGCGAAGCCGGTGGACAGGGATGCGGTCGAGCTCACGTTCGCCGTGCACGACACCGGCATCGGACTCACCGAGGAGGGCATGGGCCGCCTGTTCCAGTCCTTCTCGCAGGCCGATTCGTCGACCACGCGCAAATACGGCGGAACCGGCCTCGGGCTGGCGATCAGCCGGCGCCTGGCCGAGCTGATGGGCGGGCGCATGTGGGCGGAAAGCGGAGGGTCGGGGAAGGGCTCGACGTTCCTTTTCACCGTCCGGGCGCCGATCGCGGAGCTGCCGCCGGAACGCCGCCGCGACTACAGCGGCACACAGCCGGCGCTCGCCGGCCTGCGCGTGCTGATCGTCGACGACAATACGACGAACCGGCGCGTGCTCGGCCTGCAGATGGGCAAATGGGGAATGGTGCCGCGCGACACCGAGACCCCCGAGACGGCGCTGGGCTGGATCGAGGCGGGCGAGCCATTCGATCTCGCGATCCTGGACATGCATATGCCGGGCATGGATGGCGTGGAGCTCGCGCGCCGCGTTCACGCGAGCCGACCGGCGCTGCCGCTGGTGCTGTTCAGCTCGCTCGGGCGCAGGGAAGTGGGGGAGGCCGAATCGCTGTTCAGTGCCTTTCTCGCCAAGCCGGTGCGCCAGTCGCAGCTCTTCGATACGCTGGTGACGCTGGTCGAGCACCGCCCGGCGCCGACGCGCGCGGCGCCCGGCAGGCTCCAGACCGACCCCGGCATGGCGGCGCGGCATCCGCTGCGCATCCTGCTTGCCGAGGACAACGTCGTGAACCAGAAGCTCGCGCTCCGCTTCCTCGAGCAGATGGGCTACCGCGCCGACGTCGCTTCCAACGGCCTCGAGGCGGTCGAATCCATCGAGCGGCAGGCCTACGACGTGGTGCTGATGGACGTGCAGATGCCCGAGATGGACGGGCTGGAGGCCTCACGTCGCATCTGCTCGCGCTGGAAGCCCGGAGCGCGTCCGCGGATCGTGGCGATGACCGCCAATGCGATGCAGGGTGACCGCGAGATGTGCCTTGCCGCCGGCATGGACGACTACCTGACCAAGCCGATACGCGTCGAGCGCCTGGTCGAAGCGCTGAACGGCGTCACCGCACGGAAGGACCGATGAGGTGGGCAACATCATGGGCAACGATATGGACGGCAACAAGGGCAACGACGTGATCGACCTCGCAACCTTCCGCGCGCTGCAGGATTCGGCCGGCGCCGACTTCGTCACCGAGCTCGTCGATGCCTACCTGGACGAAGCGCCCCGGATGCTGGAGACGCTGCGCAGCTCGCTCGCCGCACGCGACCAGGATGCCTTCCGACGCGCAGCCCATTCGCTCAAGTCCAACAGCATGACCTTCGGCGCGACCGCGCTCGCGGCCATCGCGCGCAACCTGGAGCTCACCACACGCGAGGTCGTGGCGCAGGGCGATGCCCGTGTCCTCGATGCGGCCGCGGGCGAGCAGCAGCGCGTCGCCGCGGCACTGCAGGAGCTGACGAATGCGTGAAAGCGGGATCGGCGGGGCGCGCTTGCTGGTCGTCGACGACAACCGCGTCAACCGGCTGCTGCTGACGCGCAACCTAGAGCTGCAGGGGCACAGCGCGGCATCGGCAGAGAACGGCCGCATCGCGCTCGAGATGCTGCGGCGCGAATCCTTCGACCTGGTGCTGCTCGACATGGAAATGCCCGAGATGGACGGCTTCCAGGTGCTCGAGCAGCTGGTCAACGACCTGCAGTTGCGCGACCTGCCGGTCATCGTGACCTCGTCGCTCGAGGGCATCGACAGCGTCGTGCGCTGCATCGAGCTCGGCGCCGAGGATTACCTCGCCAAGCCCATCAACCCCGTGCTCCTCAAGGCGAGGCTCGGGGCCAGCCTCGAGAAGAAGCGCCTGCGCGACCAGCAGAAGGAGTTCGTCCGCCGCTTCGCCACGCCCGAAGTCGCGCAGGACCTGCAGACCTCCGGGTTCGCGCTGGGCGGCAAGCGGGTCGATGCCTCGGTGATGTTCGTCGACATCCGCGATTTCACGCCGCTCGCGGAATCGCAACCGCCCGAGGAAACGATCGAGCTCCTCAACACGTATTACACGCTGATGTTCGACGCCATCAGCGCGCATGGCGGGATTGTCAGCCTGATCATCGGCGATGGCCTGATGGTCATATTCGGCGCACCCGTTCCGCAACCCGAGCACTGCGACAGCGCCGTCCGGGCGGCAATGGAGATGATCGAGACCATCGACCTCTTCAACGTCGAGCGGACCGGGGTCGGCAAGCCACGGATTCGCATCGGCATCGGCATCGCCTCGGGCGACATGGTCGCGGGCTATGCGGGCACCAACGAGCGGGCCACCTACACCTGTGTCGGCGATACGGTGAATCTCGCGGCGCGGCTGGAAAGCCACACCAAGGTCGCGCAGCGATCGATCCTGATCGATGGCGCAACCCGCGCAGCGCTGGGGGACCGCATCCCGGTCGAGCCGCTCGGTCCGATCCAGGTCAAGGGGAAGTCGGTGGCGGTCGAGGTCTACGCCGTATTGGTCGAGAATTAGGTTCCGAGAAATACGCTGATTCTATATATAACATGTGCTTATGAAGTGTTCTTTCTGTAATAGATGAATCCTTGATCGACCCGTCGGACCCCGGTATCCGGTCGTCGTCCCGCCGCCGCAGATTCTCCAGAGGTTCTGAAGGAATCTCGAACAGGCGCGCCGAGCGGTCTGCCTGAAGCAGGGCGGGGCACGCAATGCTGCGTGTCCGCTATGATGCGAGCCGGTCGCCGCCACCCGCGCCGGCCCCTCGTCGACATGGCCCGAATCACACTCAAGATCACCAAGCCGGTCGATCCGACCGCACTGGCGAAGCCGCCGAGCTCGCGCGCGAGGCGCGCGATGCGCGGGAAGCCTCTGCCGAAGCTGCCTGCAGCGCCCGCCACGGCGCCTGCTGCGCCGGCTGCAGCTGCCCCGTCGACCTCGTCCGCAGGCGCTTCGCGGCGCCGGCGCAGCTCGGCGGCAACGGCCCCGTCGTCCAGTCCCGCAGGTCGAAGGAAGCCGGACTCCGCGCCCGATGCCAGACGCACGGCCGGCCCCCAAGCGAAGGGCGCCCCCCGCACGAAGCCTGCGTCCGGCGCGAAGCGGGAATTCACTGGCGCGAAGCCCGCACGCCGGGCGAAGCCGGCGCCCGGAGCAGCAGCCGCACCCGCGCCGAGGCCCGCAGCGGCACGTCCCCCTCGTCACGAGAATCCCGACGACCCCCGCCTGTCGAAACGGATGAGCGAGCTGGGCCTGTGCTCGCGGCGCGAGGCCGACGAGTGGATCGAGAACGGATGGGTGAAGGTCGACGGCAAGGTCGTCACCACCCTCGGCGTGCGCGTGTCGCCGCACGCGCGGATCGACGTCGATCCGGCGGCGGCGCAGCATCAGAGCGAGCAGGTGACGATCATCCTCAACAAGCCGGTCGGCTACGTCTCCGGCCAGGCCGAGGACGGCTACCAGCCCGCGATGGTGCTGATCAAGCCGGAGAACCGCTGGGCCGACGATCCATCGCCGACGCGGTTCAAGCCCGGTCACCTGCGCGGGCTCGCGCCCGCGGGACGGCTGGACATCGACTCGACCGGACTCATCGTGTTCACGCAGGACGGCCGCATCGCCAAGCACCTGATCGGGCGCGACTCGGCGGTCGAGAAGGAATACCTGGTGCGCGTCGAGGGGACGCTTTCCGACGCGGGGATGAAGCTGTTGCAGCACGGCCTCGAGCTCGACGGCGTCAGGCTCAAGCCGGCGCGCGTTTCGTGGCAGAACGAGAATCAGCTGCGCTTCGTGCTGCGCGAAGGGCGAAAGCGCCAGCTTCGGCGCATGTGCGAGGCGGTCGGCCTCACCGTGACCGGCCTGAAGCGGGTACGCAGCGGCAGCGTGCCGCTGGGTCCGCTGCCGGTGGGCCAGTGGCGCTACCTCCGGCGCGACGAGAAGTTCTGAATGCGGCGCGCGCGCCCTTCGTTCCCCGTCGACGCCCCGGACTTCGTCGGAGCACGAGCTTGACGGAACTCGAACGCCTGCGCGCGCAACTGCGCGAGTTCGCGACCGCGCGCGATTGGGAGCAGTTTCATTCGCCCAAGAATCTCGCGATGGCGCTGTCGGCCGAGGCGGGCGAGTTGCTCGAGATCTTCCAGTGGCTCACCGAGGAGCAGAGCCGCAGCCTCGCACCCGAAGCCCATGCCGCGGCAAGCGACGAGGTCGCGGACGTGCTGCTGTACCTGATCCGGCTCGCCGATCAACTGGGCATCGATCCGATCGCCGCGGCCAAGCGCAAGATCGCCGCGAATGCCGAGAAATATCCGGTGCACAAGGCGCGCGGAACCAGCAAGAAATACACCGAGCTGTAGTGGGCGCAGATCCCGTCGTTCACTGGACCGAGGGCGCGCAGGCACGCTCCGCGCGCTGGCGTTCCGAGCGCGGGGCGCCGCCCCCGAAGCGCGTGGTCATCGCCGACGACCGCATGACCGCCGACGCCGCGTACGGCCTCGCCTGCCAGGGCACCGCGCTGCTGTGGCGCGGCGATTTCCAGAACGCGCGGCAGATGCTGATTGCGCTGGCGACCCGCGCCGACCGCCAGGCGCGCAAGCCGAAGAAACCGGCCGCATCACCGACACCCACGTCGGCTGCCGATGCGTTCAACCTCCATCGCCAGGCCCGGTCGCAGCGCGCACGCACGCTGGGCATGCTGGTGATGGAGCTCGACGGGAACCACGAGCTGGCGTTGCGACGCGCGCCCGACGTCCGGCAGGCCTGCGTGGAA
>JAJXTF010000171.1 GCA_021784125.1 Pseudomonadota bacterium
CCCAGTTCTGCGCATACGTTCTGAAAGCCTCGCGCTGGAAGGGGTCGATCTGGTAGCGGATCAGGCACACTTTCATGGCCGCGCACTCCGTGCGATGGATGGGACCGCAACCATAGCGCCTTGCGCCGCTAGAATGGTTCGTCTACGATCGAACCGTGAAGGACGGACCCAACATCGCCCGCGTCGCGGCACTGATCGGCGACCATGCACGCGCCGAGATGCTCACCGCGCTGCTGGCGGACCGTGCGCTGACCGCGACCGAGCTCGCGGGCATCGCCGGGGTCACCAAGCAGACGGCCAGCGCACACCTTGCCAAGCTGCTCGATGCCGGCCTGATCGCCGTCGAGCATCAGGGGCGGCACCGCTATTGCCGGCTGGCCGATCGCGACGTCGCCCAACTGCTGGAGTCACTGATGGGCGTGGCCTTCCGCACCGGCGCGGTGCGGCTGCGATCGAGCCCGAGGGAGCCCGCCTTGCGCAAGGCCCGAATCTGCTACGACCATCTCGCGGGGGAGCTCGGGGTCCTCGCGTACGAGGCGCTGCTCGATGGCCAGGTGCTCAAGGCGAAGGACGGGGAACTGCAGCTGACCGACACCGGGTCGCGATGGTTCGCATCGTTCGGGATCGATGTCGCTGCGACCGTTTCGAAGCGGCGCGCGGCGTGTCGACCTTGCCTCGACTGGGGCGAACGGCGTCATCACCTCGCCGGCGCGCTGGGAACCGCGCTGCTCGAACGCATCTGCGCGTTGGGCTGGGCGCGCCGCGCCAGGGAATCGCGCGTCATCGCGTTCACCCCCCCGGGCGAGCGTGCGTTCCGTGTCTTGTTCGAAGCGCCGCGCGTTGCGGCCTCCGCGCGGTAACGGTCCCGTGTTCGAGCTCCGCCCCGCAACGCCCGACGACATTCCCGCGCTGCAGGGGCTGATCGCCCGCTCGGGAGTCGCCCTCAGTGTCGGCTACTACACGCGCGAGCAAGCGGATGCCATCACCTGCCACGTCTTCGGCGTCGACAGCCAGCTGATCGCGGATCGCACGTATCACGTGATCGAGGACAATGCGGCGATCGCCGCCTGCGGCGGCTGGAGCCGACGCCGGACGCTGTTCGGCGGCGACCAGGCGAAGGCAGGGCCGGACCCGCTGCTCGATCCCGCGGTCGATCCGGCGCGCATCCGGGCGTTCTTCGTCGAGCCCGCGATGGCGCGCCGCGGCCTGGGCCGCATGCTGATGTACCGATGCCTGCGCGAGGCGAAAGCCGCCGGGTTTCGCTCGCTCGAGCTGGTATCGACGCTGCCGGGCGAGCCGCTCTACGCGGCGTCGGGGTTCGAGGTGACCGAACGCTTCGAGCTTTCGCTGCCGGGACCCATCCGCGTGCCGGTGGCGCGCATGCGGCGATCCATCGCAGACCCCGCAGGCGGCGCCCCCACGCCCGACGCAGGCGGCGCCCCCTCACGCGGCGGTGTCGCCTGACCCGCGAATGCTCGACCGGATCGCGGCTGATGCAGTTCTGATTCTGCACCTTGGGTTCATTGTCTTCGCGCTCTTCGGTGCCGCGCTCGCCGTTCGCTGGCGCTGGATGCCGCTCGTTCACCTCCCCGCGGCTGCATGGGGCGTGTTCATCGAGTTGACCGGCAGAATCTGCCCGCTGACCTGGCTCGAGAACCACTTTCGCCTGCGTGCCGGGCAGGCCGGCTACAACGAAAGCTTCATCGAGCACTACCTTCTCGCCGTGATCTATCCGGCGGGCCTGACCCGCGAGATCCAGTTCGTCCTCGCCGGCGTCGTTCTGGCTGTCAATGCCGGCATCTATACTTGGCTGCTGTTGCGGGGCAGATCCGCCGCGCAGCACAAGCGATCCGGATGAACGTCCAGCGACTCTCGCCGCAGCACGCCACGGCCTACCGGGCACTGATGCTCGAAGCCTATGCCGCGCACCCGGACGCGTTCACGTCGACCGTCGGCGAGCGTGCGGCGCTGCCGATGCCGTGGTGGGAAGCGCGGCTCGCGGAAGGTGCTGCGGCCCGGGAAGTCGTGTTCGGGGCGATCGAGGGTTCGTCGCTGCAGGGGGTGGCCGGTCTTTCGTTCGAGTCGCGCGAGAAGGCCCGCCACAAGGCGACGCTCTTCGGCATGTACGTGCCGGCTGTGCTGCGCGGACGTGGTGTTGGACGCCGCCTCGTGACCCGCGCGCTGGACTATGCCCGAATGCAGCCCGGCGTGAGCCTGGTGCAGCTGACGGTCACGCATGGCAACGTTGCGGCCGAGGCGCTCTACCGGCGCTGCGGCTTCATCGAGTTCGGTCTCGAACCGTTGGCGGTAGCGGTGGATGGCGGTTTCGTATCCAAGTTGCACATGTGGTGCGATCTTCGCGCTGCAGAGGCACGGAGAGATTGATGGGACAGCGATTTGCAGAGCTATCCGAGCGGCACGTCCAGTTCATCGAGAAGCAGCGGATCTTCTTTGTCGGGACGGCGACGGCCGACAGCCGCGTCAACGTCTCGCCCAAGGGCATGGATTCGCTGCGGGTGCTCGGGAAATCCCGGATCGCCTGGCTGAACGTCACCGGCAGCGGCAACGAAACGGCGGCTCACGTCCAGCGGCAGCCGCGCATGACCCTGATGTTCGCCGCATTCGAGGGACCGCCGCTGATCCTGCGGCTCTACGGCACGGCGAAGGTCGTCCATCGGGGCGATCCGGACTGGAGTTCGCTGCATTCGCTGTTCGAGCCATTGCCGGGCGCGCGGCAGATCTTCGACATGGCGGTGGAGCTCGTGCAGACGTCCTGCGGCATGGCCGTCCCCCTCTACGACTACGCCGGCGACCGCGATCTGCTCAACGACTGGGCGACGAAGAAAGGCGAGCAGGGGGTGAAGCAATACTGGGAAGAGAAGAACGCGATCAGCCTCGACGGGCTTCCCACGGACATCGTTGCCAAGAGCCGCTGAAGGCATCGCGACGACGCGACCCGGATCTATGACCGACTTTCTCGATTTCGTCAGCCGCAGCGGCATCGCCGCTTCGGCACCCCACATCATCGGTCCGGCGTCGGCCTGCCTCGATCGCTTCACCGCGCATTTCAATGCCTGCGATCTGGTGGGGATGGATGCCGAGCTGCACTTCCCGCACGTCCTGGTATCGGGGGCCGAGGTCCTGGTTTGGGATGCGCCGGGTCAGCATCCCGAGGATTTCTTCGACAGGCTGCGTGCAAGCGGCTGGCGGGAGTCGCGCTATGAAGCGAAGGAACCAGTATTGGCGACCGAGGACAAGGTGCACTTCGTCGTCACCTACACGCGGCGAGGCGAAGGCGGCGAGGTGCTGAGCACGCACCGGAACCTGTGGATCGTCACCCGCAAGTCCGGCCGCTGGGGCATTGCGCTGCGGTCGTACTGACCACAGGGCCATTCCGTGATCGAGCGCGAACGCCTGCAACTCCTGAACGATGCGCCCGAAATTTCGGGCGGCTACGTCCTCTACTGGATGCAGCAGTCGCAGCGCGCGGATTTCAATCCGGCGTTGGAATGGGCGATCGAGAACGCCAACCGGCTCCGGCTGCCGGTGGTCGTGGGCTTCGGCCTCACCGACGGCTACCCGGAAGCGAACGCCCGTCACTACACGTTCATGCTGGAAGGATTGCGCGAGGTCGAAGTGGCCCTCGCGTCACGAGGCATCGCGTTCGTCATCCGGCGAGGGGCGCCCGATGCCGTCGCGATCGACCTGGCACAGCGCGCCGCACTGGTCGTCTGCGACCGCGGCTACCTGCGGCACCAGAAGGCGTGGCGCTCGCGCGTCGCGAAGGCCTGCGGGTGCCGCGTCGTCCAGGTCGAGGGCGACGCCGTGGTGCCGGCGGATCTGGTGTCGGACAAGCGCGAAGTTGCGGCGCGCACGCTGAGGCCGAAGATCGGGCGCCTGCGCGACGGATTCCTGAAGCCGCTGCGCGCGACGCCGGTCGCGGTCCGGGACACCGCGGCCGCGGTGGCGCAGCGCCGCGTCCATCCCGATGCGATCGCGCTGTCGGACGTCGGCGCGCTCGTCGCCCGCCTGGACATCGACCACAGCATCGGGCCGGTCGCACGCTTTCGTGGCGGAACGGCGGAGGCGAAACGGCGCCTGCACGCGTTCCTGAACGGCGGACTGTCGCGCTATGCGGCGGAACGCGGCGAGCCGGCGCTCGCGCAGGTATCGTTCCTCTCGGCGTACCTGCACTTCGGCCAGATCTCGCCGGTGGAGATCGCACTCGAGACCGCGCGGACCGATGCCGATTCCGAGGGCCGCGCTGTCTATCTAGAGGAGCTGATCGTCCGGCGCGAGCTTGCGATCAACTTCGTCGAGTACGAGCCCGACTACGACCGCTATGAATGCCTGCCGCGCTGGGCGCGCGATACCCTCGATCGGCACCGCAGCGATCCGCGCCCGCATCGCTACGATGCGGACCAGCTCGCGGCGGCGAGAACGCACGACCCGTACTGGAACGCGGCAATGCGCGAGATGCGCGACACCGGCTACATGCACAACCACATGCGCATGTACTGGGGCAAGAAGATACTCGAATGGTCGGCAAGCCCCGAGGAAGGCTTCGCGACGGCGCTGGCGCTCAACAACCGCTACTTCCTCGATGGCCGCGATCCGAACTCGTATGCCAACGTGGCGTGGTGCTTCGGCCTGCACGACCGGCCGTGGCCCGAGCGCCCGATCTTCGGCACGGTCCGGTCGATGACCCAGGGCGGACTTCTCCGCAAGGTCGACGCCGACGCGTATGTCGCGGCGGTCGACTGGCTGGTCGCGGCCGAGGGCGTGGCGCGCTGAACTGGCGTCACCGGCTGGTGGCGGGGAGTCCCGCGATCCGGTGCGCGCGTATCGAAAAGCGCAGCTGAAGGCGGTCGGCGACCGCCACCGCGCCGCCGAGGATCGAGAACGGCCGGATGCCGAAATCGGTCTGGTCGAAGGCGAGCGTTCCCGTCACCGTGTATTCCCCGGCACTCGACTCGATCGCAGCCTGGACCGGGACGTGGCGCGTGACCCCGTGCAGCGTGATCGCGAGGTCGAGATCCAAAGCGCCGGCTTTGCGCGTGACCGCGACCAGTGCGTACGGATGCGCTTGCGCATCGAGGACGCGTCCCAGCATGTTGCGGCGCGTCCCGGCGATGTCCTCGGCGCTGGGTTGGGTGTCGAATCCGGCGTGGGCGCGCAGCTGCGGTTCGTCGACGGTCAGCCGGTCCAGCCTGGCGTAGAGATCGGCACGACGCTCGTCCGGTGCGACATAGCCGCGCAGGTCGCGGCTTGCGACGACGTGGTCGTGCCCGAGGTGCGCCAGCGAACCGGCGCGCCGAACCTCGACGACGACCAGCGACTGCGCCGGATCGACCTCGAACACGGGCTCGCCGCGCTTTGCGGCGTCCTGGTAGAAGCCGAGGGGAAACGAAGGCGGGAGGATCGCAGCGCGGCCCGCGGGCTGCGAAGGGTGGGAAGGCCGCGCAGGTGAGGTCCGCTCCGGGGTCTGCTGCGCGGTCTGCGGCGCACAGGCTGCGAGCAGCCCCAGCGTGGCCGCCAGGACCAGCAGGGTGGCAGCAGTCGCGCGGACATCCCATTCACGGCCGCGTCGCGAGCGGGTGGTCATCGCGCCGTCGCGCCGTTGCCGGCTTGCGGCCCAGTCGCCATCCTGGGCCCCAAGCGCTTCGACCGGCGTTCCATCTCGTCGGCCAGCGCGCGGAAATGTCCTTCGATCGCCCGTTCGGCCGCGCCTTCGCGCAGCGCCGTCATCGGGCCGGGGGTGATCGCGATCGTGCCGAGGTAGACCAGTTGCAGCCCGGCGTCGGTGGGCACCAGCGCATAGCTGCTGTGCAACACGCCCGCACCGGGGATGGTCGCGCGCGAGCGCAGGCGGGCCGGCGGCGATTCGACGATGTCGTAGGTGATGGTCATCGGCACCGAGAGCAGCCACAGGGGCGCCACGCCCGACTGCTCGACCGTGACTTGCGGGCCCGCGCGTGCAAGCACGCGGCTCGTTCGCAATCCGGGCACGAATTCCCGATACCGGCCATAGTCGGTCAGGACCCGCCACGCCGTCGCGGCGTCGGTGTCGACGATGGCGCTCGCCCGGATAATCACCGTGGCGTCGTGCTGCTGGACGTCGATCGCGACATCTCCCTGCGCTTCCTGCGCGAGTGCCATCGCGCCTGCGAGGCCCGTCCCGAAAGCAAGCGCAAGTGCAAGCGCAAACGCCTGCGCCCCCGCGATCCGCCGGGGGGTGAAGTGGAGGTTCATCGGCTGCCTGTCGTCGGCGCTGCCCGCGCCGCGGGCCGGTAGGGGACGGTTGAAGAAGCTCGCCGTGTGAACAGGCAGTGGCCGGCGATCATTCCCCTACCCTGCGTCTCCGGGGTGCTAGATTATGTCGCCACGCGCATCGGCGCCCTGGACGGAGAACGCATGAACCAACTGGATCTGAAGGGCCGGCGCGCCGTCGTCACCGGAGGCGCCGCCGGCATCGGTCTCGCGATTGCCGAGCGTCTGGCGGCGAGCGGCGCTCGTGTCGCACTGTGGGACCGCGACCAGGCGGCGCTGGAGATGGCGCGCAACCGGCTGGGCGAGCAGACGGTCGTGATTCCGCTCGATGTCGTCGACAACGACGCGGTCGAGCGCGCGGCCCGGACCACCGAGGCCGCGATGGGCGGCATCGACGTGCTGGTCTGCTCGGCAGGCGTCACCGGCCCCAACACGACGACCTGGGAATACCCGGTCG
>JAJXTF010000172.1 GCA_021784125.1 Pseudomonadota bacterium
GTCGATAGAGATTGGCGGCATGTCGGTGCGCCAGGCCTGCGCGGAAGTGCGTGCACTGTTCCTCGCCGAGGCCGCGCGCCGTTTCGAAGTGCCGGCAACGGAGCTGCGCGTGCGCGACGGCAGCATCCATGTCGCGGGGACCGACCTCGCGACGAGCTACTGGGATCTCGCAGCGCACGTCGATCTCGCGCGCGACGCCGATGCTGCGGTGGCGCCGAAGCCCTTTACGGAGCGGATCGTGGCCGGGGAGAGCGTCCGTCGGCGCGACCTGCCGGTGAAGCTGACCGGTGGTGCCTACGTCCACGACATGACGCTTCCCGGGATGGTGTTCGGTCGCGTGCTGCGGCCGCCGTCCCGCGGCGCGACGCTGAAATCCTTCGCTGCCGAGGCAGTCGGGAAGCTTCCCGGGGTCATCGCAGTCGTCGTCGACGGCAGCTTCGTCGGCGTCTGCGCCGAACGCGAGGAGCAGGCGGTCGCGGCGCTGAAGGCGGCGCGCAGTGCCTCGACGTGGGGCGAGGGCGCGTCGCTGCCGGAGTCGACCGAGCTTCGCGAGTTCCTCTGCGCACTGCCGTTCGAGCGCTCGACCGTCGCCAGCAAGGGAGAGCTGCCCGCTTCGGGCGTGGCGAGGCGGATCGCGGCGAGCTACTCGAAGCCCTATCTCGCCCATGCATCGATCGGACCCTCTTGCGCGCTCGCGACGCTCGAAGGCGGCCGCTTCACGATCTGGTCGCATACGCAGGGCAGCCACCACCTTCGCAATCAGGTCGCGCTCGCGCTGGGCGTGGCGGCTGCCGATGTCGACGTGATCCACGCCGACGGCGCAGGCTGCTACGGTCATAACGGGGCGGACGATGTCGCTCTCGACGCCGCATTGCTCACCCGTGCCAGCGGCCGTCCGGTGCTCGTGCAGTGGACACGCGAGGACGAACTCGCGTGGTCGCCCTGCGGCACGGGGATGGTCGTGGACATCGCCGCCTCGCTGGCCGCGGACGGGCGCATCGTCGGATGGGAGCATACCGTCTGGAGCCATGTGCACAGCAGCCGTCCGGGATCGGGCGAAGGCGTCGACCTGCTCGCGGCCTGGCATCTCGATCCCCCGCTCGCGCCGTCGAGACCGCGGGACGTTCCGCTGCCGGGCGGAGGGGCGGCGCGGAACTCGGTCCCGCTCTACGATTTCCCGGCGCAGGAGATCGCCTGCAACCTCGTTCTCGAGTCGCCGCTGCGGGTGTCGGCACTGCGGTCGCTCGGCGCCTACGCCAACGTGTTCGCGATCGAATCGTTCGTCGACGAAGTCGCGGCCGCGCTGGGCGAAGATCCGATCGCATTCCGGCTGCGGCACCTCACCGATCCGCGGGCGCGCGCGGTGATCGAGGCCGCTGCGACGGCGGCGAACTGGAAGACCGGCGAAAGAGGCGATGGCGTGCGCGGTCGCGGCATCGGTCTCGCCCGGTACAAGGGTGTGAGCGCATGGTGTGCCGTGATTGCCGAGGTGGCCGTCGGCGCGAAGCTCGAGGTCGGGCGCGTCGTCGCCGCCGTCGATGCGGGCGAGGTCATCAACCCGGACGCGCTCGCCAACCAGGTCGAGGGCGGCATCGTCCAGGCGCTAAGCTGGACGCTCAAGGAGCAGGTGCTGTGGGACGCGACGCGCGTGACGTCGCGTTCCTGGGAGACCTATCCGATACTGCGCTTCGGCGAGGTGCCCGAGATCGAGGTGACGATCCTCGACCGACCCGATGCGCCACCGCTGGGCGTGGGCGAGTGCGCGGCCGGGCCGACCGCCGCTGCGCTCGCGAACGCGCTGTACGCCGCAATGGGTGTGCGCGTCCGCGACCTGCCCCTCACGCCGGAACGGATCACGCGCGCGATGGAGTAGGAATGGAATCGCGAAGCGCTGGGCGGGTTCCCGAAAGTCGGGTTGTCGGTATCACTTTCCTGCCCGCGCCAGCACGAGGTTGAAGCGCGACGAATCGACCTGCACCAGTCGCTGCATGCGCTCGCCCAACAGCACGAAGACGCGGTCGCCGTGACGCGAAAGGCGGGCGAGCAGGCGCTCGAGATCGGGAACTTCGCGCGCGAGCAATGCATCGACGTTGAGCGTCAGCGTCGTGCCCTGGAAGCGCAGCAGCCGGTCGAGGTGACGTCCGAGCCTGCGGAAGAACCGGTGCCCGGCGGTCGCGTCGAACGACAGTGACAGCTCGATCCGGGCGGCACGCGCCGCCAGCGAAACGCGGCCGACTCGGACCTGCTCCGCGACGAAGGCGCGCATCGTCGCGAGCCTGCGCTCGAGCGGCGCGGGCGCGCGCAGGCTGGCCGGCTCGAAATGGCGTCGCACGTAATCGCGCATCGCCAGTCCCGCGATCCAGTCGACGATCGCCAGCGGAAGCTTGCCCGGCGCGCGCCAGGGGACCGAGCGCAGGAAATGATGGACCCGCGGCAGCCCGCCGGGCGCGATACCCCTGGCCAGCAGGCGGAGCACGATGCCGACGCGCTGCAGCGGCGGATACTCGCCCTCGTAGACGGGCGGGCCGAGGTGCCGCAGCTTGTTGCGGATGCGGTCGGCGATCGCCCGGTCGGTGAGCAGCCGCCGGTAGAGTTCCTTGTAGGCGCCGATCATCTCGTCGTAGCCGAGCTTCTTCGGGATGACGTTCGTCGACAGCTTGGTGTTGTCGGCGAAATCGATGTCCGGGCGCAGCCGGCCCTCGCGTTCCAGCCGCTCGTAGAGCGGGGTCCGTGGCAGCGCGGTGAGAAGGCCGATCATCGCGGCCTGGATGCCCGAGTCCATGATGAACCGGTACTGGGTCTCGAAGCTTTCCAGCGTGTCGTTGTCGAAGCCGACGATGAATCCGCCGAGCACGTCGATGCCGTACCCGTAGATCGTGCGTATCGACTGCAGCACGTCCTGCCGGGTGTTCTGCGTCTTGCGCGTGTCCTTCAGCGTCTGCGGATCCGAGGATTCGATGCCGATGAACACCCAGCCGAAGTTCGCGTCGCGCAGCAGCTGCATCAGCTCCGCGTCCTGCGCGAGGTTGATCGAGGCCTCGGTGCCGAAGCGGAAGCGGTAACGGTGGCGCGCCTGGTAATCGATCAGTCCGCGCAGCAGCTCCTTGGCCACGGCGCGGTTGCCGATCAGGTTGTCGTCGACGAAGAAGACGTTGGTGGCGCCGACCGCGCGCAGGGCGTCGAGCTCGCGTTCGATCTGCGGCACCGTCTTGGTCCGGGGCTTGCGCCCGAACATCACGATGATGTCGCAGAATTCGCAGAGGTAGGGACAGCCACGGGAGAACTGCATCGTCGCCGTCGAGTAGCGATCGAGCTTCAGCAGGTCGAAGCGCGGCGTCGGCGAATCGGCGAGCGCGACGACGCCGGTCTCCCGGTACATCGGGCGGGCGCTGCCGTCCTCGAAATGCGCACAGAACCGTGGCCAGGTGTACTCGGCCTCACCCGCGACGACGGTGTCGGCGAGCGCGACGTAGCGCTCGGGGCACAGCGAGGCGAAGCTGCCGCCTGCGACGACAGGATATTTCCGGTCGCGGTAGTAGCGGAGCAGCTCGCTCTGCCGCTGGAACTGCACGCCCATTCCGCACACGCCGACCAGGTCGACGTCGGGCGTCAGCGGCACCGATTCGATGTTCTCGTCGACGATCTGCACGTCCCACGACGGGGGGCAGAGGGCGGCGAGCGTGGCGAGCCCCAGCGGCGGGTTGATCGCGCGCTTGGACGGCAGGATGCCGTCGACCGCCCATTTGAAGCTCCAGAAGCTCTCGGGATATTTCGGGTTGATGAGCAGCAGTCGCATGCGCTGGGGCGCCCGGCGGGCGGGGCCCGCCGGATCCGGGGCCGGGTGGAAACCACGACGCTAGGCCGGCGATACCCCGATCGCCTTGATGCGCATCAATGCGGGTCCGATCGGATCGCCCGCCGCGCGACGCGGGGAGCGGGGACTACAGCAGGCCGAGGAATCCCGCAGGCGACTTGGTGACGGCGACCGAGACGATCCACGCGAAGGTCGCCAGCGCCGCGATGAATGCGGCGAGCCGGACGCCGGAGGTCTTGCCGTACTTGAGCGCCATGCTGCCCAGGACGATGTAGACGACGAGGCCGGCGACCTTCGCGCCCAGCCAGGCGTGCGGGCCGGACGCGCCGAGCATTGCGGCCAGCGCGACACCCGTGGCGAGGAGGATCGTGTCGACGACGTGGGGGACGATCCGGACCCAGCGCAGGCGCAGCCTGGCGGGGGAACGCCACAGCCATGCGCCGCGCAGAACGAACAGCGCGAGGCTGGCCGTGACGCTTGCCATGTGAAGGGCCTTGAGCGAGGCGTAGATGTTCTGCATAGGTCGATTATCGCAGACCCGGGGCCTTTGCCCCGGGATCCGGAGCAGGGGCCTGTGCAGCCCGATGTGTCGCGAGGAGCCGGCGGGCGTGATCCTGCAGGCTGCGGAACGACCGTTCCCACTCGCCGGCGCGCGGCGTCGTGTGGGCGATCTGGCGGACCAGCGCCTCGAAGGCGAGGGCACGCTCGTTCGCGCGCTTCGCATCGGCGAGCGCTTCGGCATGCTCGGACGCGTATACGAATTCCACGCGACGGTCCTGGCAGATGCCTATGCAGGGCTGCGGCGCTTCGACTCTTCCGCAACCGATGCACTGCCATGCCTTCAAGGTGTCGAACATGATCGCTTCCCGAGGAACGTTGCCACGTCCATTCTAGTCGCCGCCCGGCGGCCATGGTGCGACGCTCGATCAGCGTCGCCAGAGCGCGACGGTTGCGGTGTAATCGTCGGGGACGGCGGCGCGATGCAGGGTCCAGCGCGAAGGCTCGTAGGGTGCCGGCCCGGCGCAAAGCCGCGGGGCCAGGGGTGACGCGCGGTCGGGCCCGGGCTCCAGTGCGACGTCCAGGGCTCCGAAGGGCGCCGACAGCGCGTCGCCGGTCGCCTTGCTCATCGCCTCCTTGCAGGTCCACAGGGACAGGACGCGCTTGCGCGCCGCATCGGGTTCCAGGTCCGCGAGCACGCGGCGCTCGGCACCGGTCAGGAACTTGCGAGCGATGCCCGGGACGTTGATCGCCCGGTCGATTCGCTCGATGTCGACGCCGATGCGCGCGCCTCGGGTGACCCCGATCAGCGCCACTCCTGCCGTGTGCGAGACGTTGAAATCAGGCGCCGATACCGTTCCCAGCTGCGGTCGGCCACGCTCGCCGCGCACGATGGGCACCTCGCGTGCAGCCATGCCGAGGACCTCGCCGAGAATGCCGCGCAGGGACGCGCGTCCGACGACATAGCGGTCGCGCAATGCCGGCATGCCGAAGCGATCGGCGCGCGCGACCTCCGCTTCCGAAAGCCAGCTCTCGAGCACCTGCATCCGCGCCGGAGGGGCGACGAGCTCGCACCACCACAGCGCGACGCCTTCGGCCGGCGCCGGCAAGGGCACCGGGAGGGCGAAGTCGCGGCGTTCCGCATTGCCGCTGCTGGGGTTCTCGTCTAAGCTCATTCCGGAATGTCGTCGACAGGTTCGCGCCCGCCCCAACGCGGGCGCGATCGTATCCGCCTCCCGCAATCCTCATGCGCTACATACTGAAGTTTCTCACGCGCCTGCCGCTGCCGCTGCTCTATGCGCTCGGGAGCTTCGCGTATTTCCTGACGTTCCACGTGCTGCGCTGGCATCGCGAGCTGGCCGCGCGCAATCTCGCCAATTCGTTTCCCGAGAAGTCCGAGGAGGAGCGCGCCCGGATATTGCGCCAGTCCTACGTCAACCTGGGGCAGACGCTCGCGGAGACATTCTGGGGCTTCGGCGCCAGCGCCGAGGATCTGACGCGGCGTGTCGCGATCGAGAATCCCGAGCTGATCGAACGCTATGTCGCCGAGCAGCGCCCGGTCCTGGTCCTGGCGGCGCACGTCTGCAACTGGGAATGGCTGTTGCCGGCGACGGGCGCGCAGTTCTCGATCCCGATCGATGCCGTCTACAAGCCGCTGCGCGTCGCGAGCCTCGACGAGTTCATCAGGAGCACGCGCAGTCGTTTTGGCGGCAAGCCGATTCCGATCAAGTCGTTCCTGTTCGAGTTGATGCGACGCGCGGGCGAGGCGCGCGCCTATGCGATGGTCGCCGACCAGACGCCGCCGCGCAACATGGACAAGCACTGGACACGGTTCCTCAACCAGGACACGGCGTTCTTCGTGGGTGCCGACAAGATCGCGCGGTTCCTCGACGCGCCCGTCCTCTATATCGCGATGCGGCGGGTGCGCAAGGGTCACTATGCCGTGCGGTTGCACGTGCTTGCGGAACCGCCTTACGAGGATGGCCGCAGCCTGGAGGTCGTCGAGCGCTACGCGCGCCGGCTGGAGTCGGAGATCCGGGCGAGTCCGCCGGACTGGCTGTGGGTCCACAACAAGTGGAAGTACCCGAAGCCGGTCGGCGTTCCGACGGAGTGAGTTGCAGCATCGACTGCTGTCCGATGCGCCCGGGGTGTTGCAATCTTTCACCCAAGCCTCTATAATTTCGCCTCTTTGCTGCAACGCCTCCCGACGCAAGTGCTCGACAAGGGGGACGGTCGCTCCAAACGATTCGCAATCGACTCGAACGGATCGACGAAATGGCCGGGACGCCGAGGCGGCCCGGCCGGCAGCCTGTTCTTTAAAAATTTGCAATCGATAGGTGTGGGTGCTGGAGCGAGGGCTCTGGCGTCTGGCGGTTTTGGGTGCGCGAGT
>JAJXTF010000173.1 GCA_021784125.1 Pseudomonadota bacterium
GGCAGGAACAGCGATGCGCCGGCCATGCTGAACATGTTGCCGAAGTTCGAGCTCGTTCCCATCATCAGGTACTTGCGGATGTTGGCGAAGGTGCGCCGTCCCTCGACGACGCCTTCGTGCAGCACGTGCAGGTCGCGCTTCAGAAGGATTAGGTCGGCCGCATCCTTGGCGACGTCGACGGCGGTGTCGACCGAGAGCCCGACGTCGGCGGAATGCAGCGCCGGCGCATCGTTGATCCCGTCCCCGAGATAGCCGACGACCCGCCCGCGCGCCTTCAATGCCAGCAGGATCCGGTTCTTCTGCGCGGGATTGACGCGGCAGAACAGGTTGACCCCGTCGACCCGTGCCTGCAGCGCGGGATCCCCGAGCTTCGAGATCTCGGTGCCGGTGAGCACGCCCTCGACGCGCAGGCCGATCTGCCGACAGACGTGCTCGGTGACGAGCTCGCTGTCGCCGGTCAGGATCTTGACGGCGACGCCGTCGGCGATCAGCGCCGCGATCGCCTTCGCCGCACCTGCCTTCGGCGGATCGAGGAAGGCAGCGAATCCCGCGAACACGAGCCCGGTTTCGTCGCCGACCCCCGCGTGCTCGCGATCGCGCTCGACGTTCCTGTACGCGATGCCCAGCGTGCGCAGGCCCTGGCTGCCCAGCAGATCGAGCTGCCGGCGGGCCTCGTCGCGCGCGTCGGCATCCCAGGCGGGCGCGTTGCCCGCGGTACCGGCCTGGTAATGCGTCGACAGCGCGAGGACGTCCTCGGGCGCGCCCTTGACCACCAGCATCCGCGCCTCGCCGTCGTCGACCAGCACCGACACTCGGCGGCGCTCGAAGTCGAACGGCACCTCGTCGATCTTGCGCCAGCGACCGACGTCGGCGTTCGCGTGCGCGAGGATCGCCTCGTCGAGCGGGCTCTTCAATCCGGTCTCGAACCTGCTGTTGACGCTGGCGAGCTCGAGCACCCGCGGGCTGTCGCGTCCCAGCGCATCGACGTGGCGGTCGAGCACGATGCTCCCCTCGGTCAGCGTCCCGGTCTTGTCGGTGCAGAGGACGTCCATCGATCCGAGGTTCTGGATCGCTGCCAGGCGCTTGACGATCACGCGCCTCTTCGCCATCTCCATCGCGCCGCGCGAGAGCGTCACCGAGATGACCATCGGCAGCAGCTCGGGGGTGAGGCCTACGGCCAGCGCGATCGCGAACAGGAATGAATCGAGCACCGGCTTGTGGGTGAGGGTGTTGACCATCAGCACGAACAGCACCATCAGTACCGTGAGGCGCATGATCAGCATGCCGAAGCGCCGCGTGCCGATCTCGAAAGCGGTCGGCGGGGGCTCGAGGCTCAGCGTGTGCGCGATCTCGCCCAGCGCGGTCGCGCGGCCGGTGCGGCACACCAGAAGCTCGGCGGTTCCGCTGACCACCGACGTGCCCATGAAGAGCGCGTTGACGGCGGCCGCGAGCTCGCCCGGGCGCTCGGCGAGGTCGCCGGCGCGCTTCTCCGCCGGATACGACTCGCCGGTCAGCAGCGCCTGGTTGACGTACAGGTCGCGGGCAGCCAGCAGGCGCCCGTCGGCGGGCACCAGGCTGCCGGCGGCGAGCAGCACGACGTCGCCGGGCACGAGCTGTGCAGTCGGCAGGTCGCGCGCAACGCCGTCGCGCAGCGCCCGGACGCGCAGCTGCACCGACTGGCGCAGGCGGTGTGCCGACTGCCCGGCGCGGTATTCCTGAACGAAATCGAGGACCACCGAGAGCAGCACCATGCCGGCGATGATTGCGAAGCTGGCGATGTCGCCGGTGAGCGCCGAGACGCCGCTCGCGGCGATGAGGATCAGCACCAGCGGATTGCGGAAACGCCGCAGCAGCTGCAGGAGCAGCGGTCGCTCGGATGCGTCGCGCAACTCGTTGCGGCCATGCTGCTTAAGCAGGCGACGGCCCTCGGCCGACGTAAGCCCCGTGGCGCGGCTGCCGAGCGCGTCGAGGAGCCCCGCGAGCGGCGTCTGCGACCACGCGAGGCCGCTGTCGCCGGCGCTCGACGCTGCGGATGGGGACTCCCGGGGTCGGGTTTGCATCGGGGAGCGACCTGCGACGGTCAGTGGGCGTGAATGGCGGTGCCTGGGCGCGATCGTGCGTGGCAATGCCGGCGGGCGGACCCCGTCATCGGCCGCCGCGCGTCGCGGCGGGGCGGCCGGCATGCCGCCCGGGCACCGCTGGCTCCGAGAACAGCATCGCACAGACTTCGCGCAGCCATCGGTTGCCGGGGTCGTGGTGGAAGCGGGCGTGCCAGTGCTGCTTGACGGCGTAGGCCGGGATGCGGACCGGACATTCGAACAGGCGGAGGGCTTGGTTCCTGACCAGGGTCTCCCCGATCTGGCGCGGGACCGTCGCGAGGAGGTCGGTCGTCGAGACGATGGCCGCCAGGCCGAGGAAGCCGGGCAGCCGCAGCGCTTCGCCGCGTCGCAGCCGTTGCCGCTCGACGCTCCTCCCGACGATCGCGTGCCCGGTGCCTTCCGGCGACAGCCCGACGTGCGCCTCTTCCTCGAACTGGCGCAGGCTCAGCGTGCGTCTTATCCTGGGGTGGTTCGCGCCGACCAGGCAGACGAAGTCCTGCATGAACAGCGTCTGCTGGTGGAAGCCGGCGTCGAGGTCCGGAAGTAATCCGAATGCCAGGTCGATGGCCCCCGACTCCAGCTCGCAGGGCGTCGTCGTGCCGATGTAGCCGACGTCGAGTGACACTCGCGGCGCGGCCTTGCGGACGCGGGCGAGCAGGCGCGGCAGCATCGTGATGTGCGACGCATCGGTCATGCCGAGGCGGAAGCGCCTCTCCGCCGTCGCCGGATCGAACACGGCCGCGTTCCCGCCGATCGCGCGCAGCCCTGCGAGCGCCTGCTGCACCGGCAGAACCAGTTCCTCGGCGCGGGGCGTGGGCTGCATGCCGGTCGAGCTGCGCACGAACAGGGGATCGTCGAAATGCCGCCGCAGCTTGCCGAGCCGGACGCTGACGGTCGGCTGCTCCTGTCCCAGCGTCACGGCCGCCCGCGTGACGCTGCGCGTCCGGTACATCGCCTCGAACAGCAGCAGCAGCTTGGGGTCCGGCAGCGCGTCGGTCATCGGCGGCGGAGCATCATGAGGAACCGCAATGCTGCATATTACGTCCATTGCATTGCGGAATGTCGATCGCGCGCCTATCGTAGCGGCCGAGCCGTGTCGACCGGACAGGATGATCCGGGCCGCATCGGAGGGCGACCGATTGGAGACATCGATGGACAGCTGTCCCGGCCTGAATGGGGAAACGCGCGTCGTCGCCATCATCGGCGATCCGATCGCCCAGGTGAAATCACCTGCCGGCGTGACGCGCGCGCTCAATGCCCGCGGTCGCAATGCGATATGCGTGCCGATCCACGTCGCGCCGGCCGACGTCGAGGCTTTCATCCGCGGCGCGAGCCTCGCCAGGAACCTCGACGGCATCATCGCCACCGTCCCGCACAAGTTCGCTGCCTACGCCCAGTGCGCGACGGCGAGCGCACGCGCGCATTTCCTCGGGGCGGTCAACACGCTGCGACGCAATGCCGACGGCAGCTGGCATGGCGATCAGCTCGACGGCGAGGGCTTTGTTGCCGGCCTGCGTGCCGCCGGGTGCCGGCCCGAGGGGCAGCGGGCGCTGCTGGTCGGCGCGGGAGGCGCGGGTTCGGCGATCGCGCTTGCGCTGCTCGAGGCCGGCGTCGCCTCGCTGGCGATCCACGACGGAGACCCTGCACGCTGCGATGGGCTTTTGACCCGACTCGCGGACCGCCATCCCGGCCGGGTGCGGGCCGGCTCGTCCGACCCGTCGGGTTGCACGCTGGTCGTCAATGCGACACCCTCCGGGATGCGTGAAGGCGATCCGTATCCGGTGCAGCCGGAAAGGCTCGACCGGGCCATGTTCGTCGCCGACGTCATCACGCGGCCGGCGGTGACGCCGCTGATCGAGGCTGCGCGGCGCACCGGCTGCGGGACCCAGGTCGGTGCCGGGATGTTCGAGGGCGTGCTGGCCTTGATGGTCGATTACATGTTCTCGGGCGCTGCGCCGCCGTCCTGATGCCCTCCGGCCCGCAGGGATCCTCGATCTACGATTGCGACCTGCTCGTCGCAGGTTCCGGCGCCGGCGGGCTGTCCGCTGCGGTGACCGCGGCAGCGCTCGGTTTCGACGTGATCGTCGTCGAGAAGGCGCCGGTCTACGGCGGCACGACCGCATGGTCGGGCGGCTGGATGTGGATACCTCGCAACCCGCTCGCCGTCGTCGACGGCAGCGTCGGGAACTACCCGCACCTGTTCGAGCGCGCCAAGCCCGGGTTGCATCACGCTGCCGGCACCGCGGACCCGGCCCGGCGTTGATGTCGGTCAAGCCGGCGAGCGCCCGGACCCGCGAACATTGATGCCGGCGGGCGCAGCGGCGACAGTCCCGTCGTCCGGCGACGAACACGGCTGCGCAGCGGGGGGCGAGGGCATGTACTTCCGGGATCGCATCGACGCGGCAGGGCGGCTTGCCGACGCGCTGGGCAAGTGGCGTGGCCACAGGCCGCTGATCGCGGCGATTCCGCGCGGGGCCGTGCCCATGGGCAGCGTCATCGCGCAGCGCCTCGGCGGCGATCTCGACGTCGTGCTGACGCGCAAGCTGCACGCGCCGGGCAGCCCCGAGTTCGCGATCGGCGCGGTCGATGAGACCGGCTGGGTCTACGTCGCCGACTATGCGGAGCGGGCGGGAGCCACGTCCGCCTACGTGCAGGCGCAGACCGTCGACGAACTCGCGACGATACGGCGGCGGCGCGCGCAGTACACGCCGGGCCGGCCGCCGATCGATCCGGCGGGCCGCATCGTCATCGTCGTCGACGACGGGCTCGCGACCGGGGCGACGATGATCGCGGCGCTGCACGCATTGCGCGGGCGCAAGCCCGCGCGCCTGATCTGCGCCGTGCCGGTCGCGTCGCGCGAGGCGGTCGAGAAGGTCCGGGGCTGCGCGGACGAGGTGGTCGTGCTGGAGACGCCCGACGCGTTCTTCGCGGTCGGCCAGTTCTACATGCGTTTCGACCAGGTCGACGACAGCGAGGTGATCGACGTGCTGCGCGCCGCTGCGGCGCAGCCGCGGGGCGCTGCCGGAGCTGCAGATTCGGGCACGCAGTCGGCCCCGGATGCGGGCAGGGATCCCTGATGGCAGGCGTGGCGAAGTCCGGTGGCCTCAGCCACCCGCCTGCCCGTCGTGCCCGGCGGCCCATTTCTTCGCCGCCGCGATCGCCACGCGGATGGCCATGCCCTCGTCGCAACCCTGATCGAGCATCGCATTCGCGATTTCGATGGCCTTGAGACGCAGCGCGAGCGGGAGATGCGACATCGTCGGCGGATACCGCTGCGGGGTCCAGGGCATCGCGGGCGCCGCTCCCCGGCCCGGCCGGTCAGGGGAATGCCCGCTCGAGCTCGCGCAGGAACGCCGGCAAGCCGTCGTGGGGCAGGTGGTTGATTCCGGCCGCGGAGCGGCGTCCGCCACCGGTCGCGAACTGCCGGCACAGCGCGTCGGCGCCGGTCGGCCGGGCCAGCGGTGCGCGCAGGCTGACGGCAAACCCGCCCCGATCGTCCGGAGTGAGGATCGCATGGGCGAGATCGGGCGATCGGTGGGCAAGCTCGTTGGCGAACGCGCCGCGCACGCGCCGGGTCCAGGCCTCGTCCGGCAGCAGGTAGACCTTCGCGCCCGACAGGCCCGCATGGGGCTGCACGGCGCGGGCGCGTGCAAGATCCTCGCGCCGGCTGCGATCGATCTGCGCGTAGATGGGCTCGTCGCGCATGAACGCGAACGGGTCGGCGTAAGGGCGCAGCGTCCGGTAGAGTGTCGCCGGGTCGACGATCAGGTCGGCCTCGGTGTCGCCGTAGGCGTTGTAGGCGAGGTTGTCCCCGAGCGCGCGCAGCATTTCGAGCTGCGACGGAGACAGTCCGAGCGTGGCTGCGAGCGCCAGAGCGGGCGCGGGCAGATTGTCGCCGAACGCCGCGACGACCGCCCAGATGCGCTGCCTGCCGCCCAGATGGCGATCGACGAGGATCCCGGTGCACACGTCGGGCGCGGGATCGATCAGCGCATGGAACGCGGGGTGCGCGGGGACATCGCCCGCATAATGATGATCGAAGTATTCGAGGCGCACGCCGTTCCCGAGCAGGGCGACGACCGCCGGGCGGTTGACGGCGAGCGACACGTCGAGGGCGGTGACGGTGTCGCCGCTGCGGGCCTGCGGAACGATGCGCTGGAGCAGTGCGATGTCGCGCTTGACCCCGGTGACGAGGATGGAGTCCAGCGGCGATTCGAGGCGCAGCTGATGCAGCGCGCAGATGCCGTCGGCGTCACCGTTGAATGCGTCGTAGTGGATCATCGGGGGCTGACGGCGAGCGCGGAACGGGTGCCTTCCGTATTCGCAGCCGCAGGCCGTCTTTCGCAGGGACAAGTATGACGCATGGCAACCTGGCCGTGTTCGCGCTCGACGCCAGCCGCGACTTCGGCACGGCGGTGGCGCGCGCGATGGGCGCGACGCTCGAGGCGCACGAGGAGCGCGAATTCGAGGACGGCGAGCACAAGTCGAGGCCGCTCGTCAGCGTGCGCGACCGCGACGTCTACGTGCTGCATTCGCTGCATGCCGATGCGCGGCAGGGGGT
>JAJXTF010000174.1 GCA_021784125.1 Pseudomonadota bacterium
CCCGACGCTGGCGGCGGCCGAAGCGACCCTGCGCCAAGCGCAGCAGACCTACGCTGCGCAGGCCGGCTCCACGCTCTATCCGACCGTCGGCGGCAAGCTCGCCGCGAGCCGCAACGAGGCCGACGCGTCGAGCTCCGGCCAGCGCAACGGCGCGCACAACCTCTTCAGCCTCTACAACGTCGGGGTTGGCGTCGATTACAACCTCGACCTGTTCGGCGGCAACCGCCGGGCGCTCGAGGCCCTCGCGGCGCAGGCCGACTACCAGGGCTTCCAGCTCGCGGCAGCGCGCCTGACCCTCGCCGGCAACGTCGCGACCGCAGCGTTCAGCCAGGCGCAGCTCGCAGCGCAGCTCGAGGCGACCGAAGCCATTGTCGCGGCCCAGCAGGACCAGCTCGACATCGCGCGGAAGCGCTTCGACTTGGGCGCCACCGCCAGACCCGAGGTGCTGACCCTGCAGACCCAGCTGGAGCAGACGCGCGCGAGCCTCCCGCCGTTGCGCAATCGGCAGGAGCAGGCGAACCACCTGCTCGCGGTGCTGATCGGGCAGGCGCCGGGGGCGGTCGACATTCCGCGCTTCAGCCTTGCGGAGTTCCACCTGCCGGATCCGCTGCCCGTCGTCGTGCCTTCGGAGCTCGTGCGCCAGCGCCCCGACATCCAGGCCTCGACGGCGCTGCTGCATGCGGCCACCGCGCAGTACGGCGTGGCGGTGGCGAACCTGTATCCGCAGATCAACCTCTCCGCGAGCCTCGGCACGCAGGCATTGACCGTCGGCTCGCTGTTCGGGCCGGGCTCGCTGGTGTGGACGATGGCGGGACAGCTCGCCCAGCCGCTGTTCAATGCGGGACTCAAGTCGGCGGCCAACGCCGCCGAGGCCAGCCTGCAGGCGGCGGGCGCCAACTACCAGCAAACGGTGCTGCAGGCGCTGCGCAGCGTCGCCGATGCACTTCGCGCGCTGGACAACGACGCACAGACCCTCCAGGCGCAGGCTGCTGCCGACGCGTCGGCCCAGGAATCCCTGGACCTGGTGCAGCAGCAATACCAGCTGGGGGCCGCCAGTTACCTGCAGTTGCTGATCGCGCAGCAGCAGGCGCGGCAGACCCGCTTCGTCCTGATCGCGGCACAGGGGCAGCGCCTCGCCGACACCGCGGCGCTCTACCAGGCGATGGGTGGCGGCGCGCTCGCAGGCGCGCCAAGAACAGCAAGAACGGAGTGATCGATGGCTAAAGGCACCCCCCTACGCATGCTCGTCATGCTCATCATCGCCGCCGTCGTCGTAGGCGGGGTGGTTTGGTTCCAGCAGTTCAAGAACACGATGATCGCCAAGGCGATCAAGGGCGGCGCCAACCCGCCGCAGACGGTGGCGACCGCCGTCGCGCAGCCGTCGAGCTGGCAGGCCACGGTGGAGGCGCTCGGCAACCTGCGCGCCAGCCAGGAAGCGGCGCTGGGTGCGGAGGTCGGCGGCCTCGTCACGGCCATCCGCTTCGACTCCGGCGAGAAGGTGCGCGCGGGTCAGACCCTGGTCGAGCTCAATCCCGCGCCGCTCAGGGCGCAGCTCGCGCAGCTCGAGGCCCAGGCGGCACTCGCCGAGCTCAACCTCAAGCGCGACGAAGCGCAGCTCAAAGTGCGCGCCATTGCACAGGCCGCCGTGGACAACGACATGGCAGCGCTCAAGAGCGCGCAGGCGCAGGTGACGGCACAGAAGGCGCTGATTGCGCAGAAGACCATCGCGGCGCCGTTCTCCGGCCAGCTCGGCATCCGCCAGGTGAACCTCGGCCAGTACCTGGCGCCCGGCGCAGCCGTCGTCACACTGCAGAAGCTCGATCCGATGGAAGTGGACTTCACGGTGCCGCAGAACCAGATCGACCTGATCCGCGTCGGCATGAAGGCAGTGCTGCAGTCCAGTGCCGCGCCGGGCAAGACTTTCGAGGCCACGGTGGCGGCGATCGAGCCGCAGGTGGACGCCAGCACGCGCAACCTCAAGGTGCGCGCCCGCGTCCCCAACCCGAAGGGCGAGCTGCTGCCGGGCGTGTTCGCGACCGTGCGCATCACGCAGGGCGAGCCGCGGCAGTACATCACGCTGCCGAACGCCGCGATCGCCTACAACCCGTACGGCGCGACGGTGTTCGTCGTCAAGGACGAAGGCAAGGGGCCCGACGGCAAGCCGAAGCTCGTCGCCGAGCAGCGCTTCGTCACCGCTGGGCCCACGCGTGGCGACCAGGTCGGGATCGTCGAGGGCGTGAAGGCGGGTGAAACCGTGGTCACCGCCGGGCAGCTCAAGCTGCGCAACGGCTCGCCGGTCGTGATCAACAACAGCGTCCAGCCTTCGGACAATCCGAATCCGCAAGTGCCCAATTCCTGAACGCGCTGCGAACACCCGAGGCACTGCCGGACATGACCAAGAAATTCACCGACATCTTCATCGAGCGCCCGGTGCTGGCCACCGTGGTCAGCCTGGTGATCCTGGTGCTCGGCCTGCGCTCGGTAGGGCTGCTGCCGGTGCTGCAGTATCCGTACACGCAGAACGCCGTGGTCACCGTCTCGACGGCCTATCCCGGCGCAGACGCCAACCTGGTGGCGAGCTTCATCACGACGCCGCTGGAGAACGCGATCGCGCAGGCCAACGGCATCGATTACATGACGTCGTCGAACGTGCAGGGGGTGAGCTCGATCACCGCCAACCTGCGCCTGAACTACGACCCCGACAAGGCGCTCACCGAGATCAACACCAAGGTGAACTCGGTGCTCAACCAGCTTCCGCCGCAGGCGCAGAAGCCGGTGCTGTCGGTGTCGATCGGCCAGACGATCGACGCGATGTACATCGGCTTCTACAGCGAAGTGCTGAAGCCCAACCAGATCACCGACTACCTGGTCCGCGCCGTGCAGCCCAAGCTGCAGGCGATCGACGGCGTGCAGACCGCCGAGATCCTGGGCGCCAAGAATTTCGCGCTTCGCGCCTGGCTCGACCCGCAGAAGCTCGCCGCCTACGGGATGACCGCTGCGGATGTCTACAGCGCGCTCGCGGCCAACAACTTCCTCGCGTCCACCGGGAACGCGAAGGGCCAGATGGTGCAGATCAACCTGGCGGCCAACACCAACCTGAAGTCGCTCGACGGCTTCAAGAAGATGGCGGTCAAGACGGTGAACGGCCAGGTCGTCCGCCTCGACGACGTGGCCGAGGTGCTGCTGGGCTCCGAGGATTACGAGACGACGGTCGCCTTCGACGGCAAGACCGCCGTGTACGTGGGCATCCAGGTGGCGCCCGGCGCCAACCTGCTCGACGTGATCGCCCGCGTGCGCAGCGCCTTCCCCGAGGTGCAAACCCAGCTGCCGGCCGGGCTCCAGGGCGCGATCGTCTACGACTCGACGCGATTCGTGAATTCGTCGATCGACGAGGTGGTGAAGACGCTGGTCGAGGCGGTCCTCATCGTTACCGCGGTCGTGTTCATCTTCCTGGGCTCGCTGCGCTCGGTGATCATTCCGCTGATTGCGATCCCGCTGTCGCTGGTCGGCACCTTCACCGTGATGCTGGCGCTGGGTTACTCGATCAACCTTCTGACGCTCCTCGCCATCGTGCTGGCGATCGGCCTGGTCGTCGACGACGCAATCATCGTCGTGGAGAACGTCAGCCGCCACCTCGAGGAGGGCATGTCCCGCTTCGACGCCGCGATACGCGCGGCGCGCGAGCTCGCGAACCCCATCATCGCGATGGCCGTCGTGCTGATTGCCGTGTACGTGCCCATCGGCTTCATGGGCGGGCTCACCGGCGCGCTGTTCACCGAATTCGCATTCACGCTGGTGGGAACGGTCACCCTGTCGGCCATCATCGCGCTGACGCTGTCGCCGATGATGTGCTCGCGCCTGCTGAAGGCCCCTGATCCGCAGAGCCGCAGCTGGCAGGACCGCCTGGTCCTGTCCCTCGACCGCAGCTTCGAGCGCCTGCACAAGCGCTACGAGCGCACGCTGCACGGGTCGCTGAACTACCTGCCGGTGACGGCGGTGATGGCGGCCATCATCCTCGGCTCGATCTACTACCTGTACTCGACCTCCAAGTCCGAGCTCGCGCCGCAGGAAGACCAGGGCGTGCTGATCTCGGTGTCGTTCAACAACCCGACGGCGACGCTGCAGCAGCGCCAGCTCTATGCCGACCAGGTCTACGACATCTACAGGAAGTTCCCCGAGACCGACCACGTCTTCCAGCTCAACACCCCGACGCAGGTGATCGGCGGCATGGTGCTGAAGCCCTGGAGCGAGCGCAAGAAGACCGCGACCGAACTGCAGGGTCCCGTGCAGCAGCAGATCGCCGGCATCGCCGGCTCGCAGAGCGCGCTGTTCCAGCCGCCGTCGCTGCCGGGGGCACGCGGCCTGCCGGTCCAGTTCGTGATCACCACCACCGAGCCGTTCTCCAGGCTCTACGACGTGTCGCAGCAGTTCCTGCAGGACGCGCTGAAGAGCGGCCAGTACATCTTCCTGCAGTCCGACCTGCGCATCGACCTGCCGCAGACCAGCATCGAGATCGACCGCGACATGGCCTCGCAGCTCGGCCTGACGATGCAGGACATCGGCAATGCACTGTCGGCGATGCTTGGGGGCGGCTACGTGAACTTCTTCGAGCTCGCGGGCCGTTCGTACAAGGTCATCCCGCAGGTGGAGCAGCGGTTCCGCCTGAACCCCGACCAGCTCAGGCATTACTACCTGCGCAGCGCCAGCGGCGGCATGGTGCCGCTGTCGACCGTCGTCCACCTGACAAACACCGTGCAGCCCGAGACCATCAACCACTTCCAGCAGCTCAACTCCGCGACGATCCAGGGCGTGCCCCTGCCCTTCGTCGCGCAGGGGACGGCGCTGCAGGACCTGAAGGATCTCGCCCAGCGCACGCTGCCCGCCGGCTACACCTTCGACTACTCCGGACCCTCGCGCCAGTTCGTGCAGGAGTCGGGCGGCCTGGTGCTGACCTTCTTCTTCGCGCTGGTCATCATCTTCCTCGCGCTCGCGGCGCAGTTCGAGAGCTTCCGCGATCCGGTCATCATTCTGGTGTCGGTGCCGATGGCGATCTCGGGTGCTCTGCTGTTCATCAACCTCGGCATCGGCGGCGCGACGCTCAACATCTACACCGAGGTGGGGCTGGTCACGCTGATCGGCCTGATTTCCAAGCACGGCATCCTGATCGTCGAGTTCGCGAACAACCTGCAACGCGAAGGCCGCAGCAAGCGCGAGGCAATCGAGCACGCAGCCGGACTGCGGCTGCGCCCGATCCTGATGACCACGGCGGCGATGGTGCTGGGCGTGATGCCTCTGATCACCGCCAGCGGCGCCGGAGCGGTCAGCCGCTTCAACATGGGGCTGGTGATCGCCGCGGGCCTGTCGATCGGCACGCTGTTCACGCTGTTCGTCGTGCCGGCGATGTACATGATGATCGGCGCCGACCACAGCCACGAGGCGCGGGCGAAAGCCCGGCAGCAGCAGGCCGCGTGAAACCCGTATTCCGGGTCTGACCCCGATTACTGCAGCGAGGGCTTCCTGAGCAGGGCGCTGCGGTCTACCGAATCCACGGTGACCTTCGTGACCCGCCCGTCGCGCGAGAGCGTCAGCGGGACACCGGTCCCGGCGGGACCGAGACGCCAGACGCTGCGGTAGAACGCCGCGAGGTCGTCGACCGGTTCCCCGGCGACCTCGCGCACGACGTCTCCCTGCTGCACGCCCGCAAGCTCCGCGGGTCCGCCCTGCGCGAGGCCGCGGATCACGACCCCGCCCCGGGTCTCGGCCGAGTAGACCCCGAGCCATGCGCGCGGCGGGCGATCGGCGCGCCCCAGCCGCAGCATGCCGTCGAGGATGGAATCGATGAGCTCGCTCGGGACGAACATGTTGCCCTTGACGACCTCGTCGCCATCGGGCTCCTGCACGAACAGCGAACCGATGCCGACCAGCCGGCCGGCGCCGTCGACCAGGGCCGCCCCGCTCCACTCGGGATGCGCCGGCGTCGTGAACAACGCCTCCTCGAGCAGGTATTCCCAGTACCCTGCGAACTCGCGGCGCGCGAAGACCCTTGCGCGCAGCGCATGTCCGCGCCCGCCGCGCCCGATGACGTAGACGTCGTCATCGAGCTGCGCTTCCTCCACGCGGGCGCGCGGCAGCGGAGCGACGCCGAGCCGCCCGAGGGGCAATACGAGGCCGAGCCCGGTCACCGGGTCGTAGGCGAGCGCGTGCCCCGGCACCACCGTCCCCGAATTCGTGGTCAGCCAGATCGACTCGGCTTCGGTAATCAGGTACCCGATGGTCAGCACCAGGCCTTCATCGTTGATGACGACGCCGTTGCCGCTGCGCTCGGTTCCGAGCGCCTCCGCAGTGAAGGCGTCGTCGGGAATTTCGGCGCGCAGCGCGACGACCGCGTCGAGCGCGGCGCCCAGGTCGAAGGCAACCGCGTCGGCATTGGGTTGCAGCTCGGACGGGAAAGCCCAGGTGATCGGTTCGGACACGGATTGCGCAGTCGCGGACGCCGGACGGCGCCCTTCGCCGTCAATGTTACGCGAAGGAACAGCCCTCGCCGGGCGTCGCTGCGGACACGGCGCCGGCGCGCTCCGGTCAGCGCTTCAGAACAATCGAGCTGCCCGCGCGAGAACCGCGATCGCTGCACCGTTGCTGGCGAGCAAGATCGCCGAC
>JAJXTF010000175.1 GCA_021784125.1 Pseudomonadota bacterium
CCATCCTCGCCTGCGCCAAACCCAGTCCACCGTCTCAGCTCGGCCACTTCCAGACGGTCGCCGTCACATCTCAATTTGCTGCGGAGGAGCCGTTGACGAGGGCACCGGCGCTTGGTGATCCCACGCCGCCGCCGGCTACGCTGTCAATTATTGCTAAGCGGGCAGCACCTTTCGATTCCAGAGTCGCTCAACCAATGTGTGTCTCTGCCATTGGCGCGAAATCTCGAGACCACCATCACGAAATCTCTGCAGTAACGGCCCACAATCCGCGCACTACGGCACACGCTTCCCCATCAGTCTGCCTGGTCATGTAGCGTTCGGCGTTCCAGAGGAATATCGAGGACGGCCTCCGTTGACGTCGAATTCGATTGCCTGAACTGCAATGTACCTTTGTCGCCGTACAAGGCGGTGAGTCGCTCACGAATGGTGGCGAGACCTTCGCCGCCTGTCTCGGGCACGAAACCCGCGCCGCTGTCGGTTATCGTCAAGCGCAGGTGGCCGTCTGCGACGTCCGTACGAATGCTGATCGCACCCGAAGCGCTCGTGGGCCCGAATCCGCGCACGATCGCATGATCGATGAGCGGTAGGAGCATCATCGGCGGCATTCGGATGTTCTCGGCTCCGGGCGGTGTGTGGACCGTTGCGGCGAGTCGTGCGCCGAGCCGGACGCGTACGATGTCGAGGTACGCCCGGGCGAGTTCGAATTCCTGGGCGACGGTCGAAGATGTGTCGCGCATCAGCGGCATCGCGGCGCGCAGGTAGGCGATGAGATCGTCGAGCATGCGCGTTGCGAGTTGCGTGTCCAGTTCGTACAACCGCTCGACCTGGACCAGCGTGTTGAACAGGAACTGCGGTTCCACGCGCGCCTGCATCGCCTGCAACCGCGACTCGAGCGCGAGCTTGGAACGGCGTATCCGCTCCAGCTCTGCCGTTCGCAATCGCTGCGCCGTGCGCAACGCAACGCGCCGGCTTGCGTAAAGGAACACGGCTGCAGACCCGATGAGAAGCCAGTTCGTGAGATCGAAAATCGGCATGTAGTAGCGGACTGCGTTACCCTGAAGCCACGGAAGGGCCGCGGGTGCGGCGCCGGTGAGGAACACCGCTCGCCACGTCCACTCGAAGGTCTCGCTCGCTGCCACACCGACCACGCATCCGACGAGCGCAGCCAGGACATACGCATTGCGCGGCGGGTAGCCTTCGTCGGCCGCACGGTTCCCGCTGACGACGGCGATCAGGAGAATGAATGCCCTGATTTGATCGGCGACGGCAACTTCCGTGACGATCGCCCACCACGAATTGTTGCGAGCGATTTGCGTGATGGGGGCCCAAAATACGACGAGCTGTATGGTGGTCAGGCAGAGCCCGAGAACGGCGGTTACTCGCAATTGCGCCGCGGTGATCGCAAGCACGGCGTCGATCGCCGGCGCGAGGCGATGCCGTGGTGTATCTGCGGCAACAGCGGCGCCGTTCACCGCGCTTCTCGATCCTCGGAAATGCGCTCGTAGGGAAGCACCAGGGTTGCGACGACGCCTTGTGGCGTGTTGATCGCAAGCGACAGGGTCCCACGCTCTCCGAAATGAGATGCCAACCGGGCGCGGGTGTTCGCGAGACCGGTTCCTCCGCCTCCCGATTTCGTGAAACCCTGCCCGGTGTCGGCGACGTCAATTCGCAATTGGCCGTCCACGATCTTTGCCCGCACATCGATCCGACCACCCTCGCGCTGCGGCGACAGCCCATGCTTGACGGCATTCTCGACGAGCGTCAAAAGCATGAGCGGAGGCATGCGCGCGTCACGCAATTGCGATGGAACGTCGAAATCGAAGACGAGCCTGCGCCCCATCCGGATCTGCTGGATGTTGAGATACGCGATGGCGTGGTCGCTCTCCCGCCCGAGCGTGCAGGCGACGGCCCGCATCTGGGGCAGCGCGACCGCAAGGTAGTCCTTGAGGTTTCGCATCATCGTTGTACCGGCGGCGCGGTCCGTTTCGTAGAGGCGCCTGACGTTGGCCAGCGTATTGAAAAGAAAATGCGGCTCGATCTGGGCCTCGAGCATTTGCAGGCGCGCTTCGGCGGTCTGTCGATCCAGCCGCTCCGAGTCCACGGCGACCGTCGCGATCGCAGCCGCATTGTCGGCTTCGGCGCGGACGTAAAGCCATGTGCTGGCGATGATGAGCCCGACAAACGAGTCCCGGATGATCTGGGTTGCAAGCTCGACTCCGAAATCGAGCAGGGCGGACTGCCAAGTCTCACCGGGTCCGATGAATTGTCCGTTGGTGCTCCATGCTTTGAGGCAGACTTCCGCCAAAGTCGCCGCAATGACGACAGCGAAGACCATAGCCGCGTATTGCTTGGCGCCGCTCGACGGAACCGCCTTGCGCGCCCAGACGGCGCCTATCAGTATCGCGCTCCCGACGAGCAGATACTCCGCGAACTCGCCGAGAAACGTACCGAGCCACTGGCCGAACGGCCAGGTGACGAGGAACTTCGTGGTGGTGTTGAGCGAGGTGATGAACGCGACCAGGACGACGATAGCGATCCCTTCGCGACCGAGTCCATCGAGCCAGCCGGGCGGCGTCGGTGCGGGCGCGCCTACCATCGGAGCGCCAATTGACTCGTTCATGTCGTCAGTTGAACGAGAACGTGAGCTTCGCGTAATAGGTCACGCCGCGCGGATCGGCATAGACCGGGTCGTAACCGCCACTGAATCCCAATCCCGCCTGCGTGAACGGTGGATCCCGATCGAACAGGTTCTTGACGCCGAGCACGATCGCCGTGTTTTTGAAACCGCTGTACTGCGCCTGAGTGTCCCAGATACTGTAGTCGCCCACGCGACGATTGCCGGTGCACGCACCCGTATGCGGGTCGACGGTCAGCTGATTGCACTCGCTGTAGCCCAGTTGAAAGGTCTGTGCCAATGTCGCGGACCACGGGCCATTGCTCCATGTGACCGATGCATGGTGGCGCCAGCGTGGCACTGCGCCGTTCAAGTCGTTGTTGCCCAGTCCCGAGCTGAATTGATCGATTCCGAAGTCGAGCTTGTAGGTTGTCACGTAGGTCCCGTTGAGGCCGAACGAGAGTCGTCCGAGCGACGTGGCGCGTCCGCGCCATTGCAGGTCGACGTCGAAGCCCGACGTGCGCAGATCGCCGAGATTCTGGTTGCCCAGAAACACCGTGACGATCGGCCCGGGCAAGCCGGGATAGGCGGGATCGACCGCACCTCGAACGACGTTCGTGCCGGCCCACCGGCTGAAGTCGCCGAACAGCTGTTGCTGGCTGAGCGACTGGATTACGTTGCTCTCGTTGATCTTCCAGTAATCGATCGCGATGGACGCTCCGTCGAATGGCTCCCACACGGCGCCGGCATTGAACTGCTCGGATGTCTCGGCGCCCAGGTTCGGGTTGCCGCCGGCCAGGGCGGTAAATCCCGCCTCGCAATCGCCGGGCTCGTGCGTAACCGGGCATCGCACGGGGTCCGGAAATCTCGGGTCTGTCGTGCCGATCTGCTGCGGCGGTACATAGAGATCGTAGATCGTCGGCGCGCGAAATCCCGTTCCCCACGACGAGCGCAGGACGAGCTGCGATACCGGCTGCCAGCGGATCGCAACCTTGGGATTGACCGTTCCTCCGAAATCGCTGTAGTGGTCGTAGCGCACCGCGAGTTGCGATTCCCAAGCTTTGGCGAGCGGGACGCTCGCTTCGGCGTACAGTGCCTGCGCTCTGCGGCCGCCTGCTACAGACGACACGTCGCCGACCGTCACGACATCGCCGCTTTGCGCGAGTGGCGAGAAATCGTTGCTCAGTTGTTCCTTGCGCGCTTCGGCACCGAGGGCAACCGCGAGCGGACCTCCGGGCAGACGCACGATGTCGCGCGACGCCTTGGCATCGACCAGCCAGGTGGTTCCCGTCGCAGTGTGGTAGTTGCCGTTGATGAGACTGGACTGCAGCAGGTCGTTCCCCTCCGGGCCGGAGGGTCCGAACGGGTTGATCAAGCCCGTCGCAAGTCCTTGCAGAAGCCTGTGCTGAGATACATAGCCGTGCGCGAGGTCGTCGGTCTGGCTGTTCCTGCTGTAGACGAATGCCGTGCTGTAGTCCCATCCTGCGAATGAGCCGTCCGCACCGAGGACGCTCCGTACTGCCTGCGAATCGACGACGTCAATGCGATTGCCAAGCGAGTCGGTGCGGAACCACAGATCGAGGTCGCCAGAAATCCCGTTGGCTGCAGCAAAGGAGGTCGGATAGTACGGACCCGACGCCGGGTAGAGCACCTGCGCACCGCCTGTCGTGCTGAGCGAGGAAATCGGCGTGGGAGGAAGCGTCAGCTCGAGCCGATTGCGCGAGTACGCCAAGTCCGCAAAGAGCGTAACGACGGGACTGACCTGAAACGTCGCTCTGCCGATCGCGCTGAAGCGCTCGGCGGGTGGAATGATATCGACGAGCGATTGAGGATCGTATCCGCATGCCACCGTATTGGCGCTGCCAGCGATCGGGAAGGACCGCGGTGGCGCGCAGCCACTGGCCGCGGAGGGGTTCACGAGGTCTATCGGCCCTACGACATTGGCGGGAAAGCTGAAGGCGTTGTAATCGAACAGTCCAACGTCGGGACGATAGCCGGTGCGCGTGAAGTCGCGGCTCGCCGCCGACAGCGCTTCGTCCTTTTGATAACTCAGAGTGGCGAAGACGTTGAATCGATCCTTGCCGAGGTCGCCATAGCCGGCGGTGACGTTCGCCTGATACTGGTTGCCTCCACCTTGGCCGGTCACTGCGCCGTAGCCCGACATGTCGACGCCGGAGAAATCCTTGCGCAGGATGAAATTGACCACGCCGGCGATCGCGTCGGTCCCATAGATCGCCGACGCGCCATCCTTCAGGACCTCCACGCGATCGATGGCAGCGATGGGTATCGAGTTGACGTCGACCGCACCACCGTCGAAAGCGTAGTTCGCCACGCGTCGCCCGTTGACGAGAACGAGGGTCGATCCATCGCCGATGCCGCGCAGGTTGACCGTGGACTGGCCGGGCCGCGGCAATGGCTGGAACGGCGCGGCGATCTGGCTGCCGATGGACAGTTGATCGTTGAAGGGCAGGAGATTCGCCGACAGCTTGCTCATCAGCTCGGCAACTGTCGTCGATCCGCCTCGCTCGATATCCTCCCGCGTGATCACCTGTACGGGCAACGCGGTTTCCACGTCGGTGCGCCGGATGTTGGATCCGGTCACCTCGATTCGAAGCGTCGCGGGCGGCGACGCGCTTTCCTGTCCGAACGCAGGCACGTGGGAACAGCCCAGGGCGGCGGCACATGCGCCGACCAGCGTGGTGGTGCTTCTGCGCCGCAATCGTTGCGCTCGCATGCCACCCCTCCCATTCTCGAACGGCTCGCTACATCTGCCGGAACAAGTGGTAGTACGGCTCGCTGACGACAAGCGTTTCGGCGCGTCGTTTGAGCTTTACCCGAAGGCGTTCACCGCCTTCTCGGACCACGCCCGCGATCGCGTTCACGTTGACGAGCGTCCCGCGGTGGATCTGCCAGAACATTTGCGGATCGAGCTCGTCCAGCAGCTGTCTGATGGGTCTGCGGATCAGCGATTCCTGCGTCGCGGTGACTACTGTCGTGTATTTGTTGTCGGCCCGGAAGTAGATGACTTCCTCCACCGTAATGAGCCGCAAGTCGCTTCCCTGCGAGGCGGTGACCCAGCGAAGGTACTCCTTACGCAACCCGGCAGTCTCTGTGAGACTGCGCAGCAGGGCCTCGAGGTTGGCCGGCGCACTCGTGACCGTTTCCTTGAGTCGCGCGATCGTCGTAGCGAGACGCGCCGCGGAAAATGGCTTCATCACGTAGTCGACGGCGCCTTGCTCGAATGCCGCGACCGCGTATTTGTCATAGGCCGTCACGAATGCGACATGGCACGTGCCGCTCGCCTGCCTGGCGACGTCGAGTCCGGACAGGCCTGGCATCTGGATATCCAGAAACAGGATATCGGGCGCGTGCAGTGTCAATGCATGCAGCGCCTGGATGCCGTCTTCGGCCTCCGCGCTGATTACCAGCTCGGGCCACAGCCGCAAAAGCGTGTCCCTCAGCTCGGCGCGAAGCACCGGCTCGTCTTCTGCGATAACTGCCCTGAGAACCCGCATCGGCTGCTCCCCGACGGTTGGCGCACTGCGCCGACAACGCGGTCTGGACGGTCCTCGCCAGGCAGGATAACCGTGCCCGCCGGAATAGTCGACTACGCCCGCCCATGGTGCCGAAACCTGTGCGTGTTCCCGCTCTCAATGCGACGGTTCGGCATCAATGCGGTGTGAATCAGGTTCTGGGCGGTGTGGTTCCCGAGGCCAAGAGCTCCCTCCTGCCAACCGATGCAGAACCTTGTGCAAGCGAAGCCCCAGCCGCTGGCGTCTCCTTCGATGCGTTACCCGATCAAGACGAATCGTGCCGACTTCGTAGAGCTGCGCCGCACGTTATCCTCGAGCCCCCCGGCAACACAGGGCTCGCAATCCAGGGCCGCTACCCTCGGAGCGCGAGCATGAGCTGGCCGCCACGCAAATCATCGCAGGGAATTCGTCGCATCCGGACTGGTCCTCGCACTGTGATCTACCGGATTCGTCGCAT
>JAJXTF010000176.1 GCA_021784125.1 Pseudomonadota bacterium
GCTGCGCCTGGCGCAGGGTCGCTTCGGCCGCCGCCAGCGTCGGGTTGTGGGCCAGCGCCTGCGCGACGAGATCATCCAGCTTGGACGAGCCGAACTGCCGCCACCATTCGGGCGGTGCCTGGTCGGCCGCGGCGAAACGCTGGGCCGAGCCTTGGGGGCTTTGTGCCGACACTGTCGTGGAAGGCAGCGGACCACGAGTGTATGCGCTTACTTCGGGTGCCGCGGGTGTCCGGAAATCCGGGCCCACCGTCGTGCAGCCGGCCACCAGTGTCGCGCCCGCGACCAGCCACGCTGCGCGCGGAAACGCCTTCGATCGATGCATGACCTTCATGTCCCGAAAATCCAGCGGAAAGCTTAATCTGAACCGGCATGGCCCAGTTGCTTTACTATGCCAACATATATCGCAAACCAGCCAAAGACCTGAAATGAATACCCTCACCCCCTCCTGCGATCTGCGCCAAGTGCTCGAAGGCTCGGGCGGTGCGGAGCTCATCACCGTCAGCGTCCGCAACGACGTGGCCTTCGATGCGACGACCCATGTCCGCGCCCGCGGCACGCTGTTCCTGCTCACCGAGGGCCTCGTGGCCGTCGAAACGGCGCGCGGGCGCTTCCTCGCCCCGCCGCGGGGCATCGGCTGGATGCCGCCGGGGGTGTCGCATGCGGTGCAGTCCTACGGTCCGACCGCCGGGTTTGGCGCTTTCCTCGCCGCCGAGTTCACCGGCGACCTGCCGGCCGAGCCCACCAGCTTCGAGGCTAGCCCGCTGGCGGTGCTGGTGATGCAGCGCGCAGTCGACTGGCGGCCCGACGTGCCGCTCGATCCGGTGCAGATGCGACTGCTGCTGGTGCTGCTCGACGAGATCCGCCATTCCCCCACCAAGCCGCTGCAGTTGCCGTGGCCGGCCGATGCCCGCCTGCTCGCGATCGCACGCGAGATGCTGGCCGACGTGGCCAACCCGCGGCGCCTCGAGCAATGGGCGCAGTGGGGCGACATGAGCCCGCGGACCCTGAGTCGCAAGTTCGTGCAGGAAACGGGCATGACCTACGCCCAGTGGCGACGCTGGGCGCGGCTCACCCAGGCCCTCGAATGGCTCGCCACCGGTCGGGCGGTCAAGCACGTCGCGCTCTCGCTGGGCTACGACAGCGTCAGCGCGTTCATCAAGGTGTTCCGCGAGACGCTCGGCGCAACGCCCGCGGCCTACTTCCACAGCCGCAACCCCGAGCGCACGCGCGAGCGCTCGCCGGTGACGCGGCATAATGCAGGCCTTCCGTCACTCGCGGGAGGCAATTTCCATGCAGGCAATTGAACGCGTCGGCGTCATCGGCGCCGGCACGATGGGCAACGGCATCGCACAGGCCTGCGCCGTCGCCGGCATCGACGTCGTGATGGTCGACGTCGCCGACGACGCGGTCGCACGCGGACTGGCGACCGTCCAGGCCAGCCTCGGCCGGCTGCAGAAGAAGGACCGGATCACGGCGGAGGCGGCACGCGCCGCCCTGGCGCGCGTGCACGGGGCAACCGACTATGCGCAACTCGAGGGCGCCGGGCTGATCGTCGAGGCCGCGACCGAGAACCTCGATCTCAAGCTGCGCATCCTGAGGCAGGCCGACGAGCTTGCCGGCGGGGGCAGCATCCTCGCGTCGAACACGTCGTCGATCTCGATCACCTCGCTGGCCGCCGTCGTGCGCGAGCCCGACCGCTTCCTGGGCATGCATTTCTTCAATCCGGTGCCGATGATGGCACTGGTCGAGCTGATCCGCGGCCTGCAGACCTCCGACCGGACCATCGCGGCCGCACGTGGTTTCGCCGAGCGCCTGGGCAAGACGCCGATCGTCGTGAAGAACAGTCCGGGTTTCGTGGTCAACCGCATCCTGTGCCCGATGATCAACGAGGCGATCTTCGCGCTGCAGGAGGGGCTGGCGACGGCAGAGGACATCGACAACGGCATGCGCCTGGGCTGCAATCACCCGATCGGCCCGCTGGCACTCGCCGACATGATCGGGCTGGACGTGATGCTTGCCGTGATGAACGTGTTCTACGGTGATTTCAACGACCCGAAGTACCGTCCTGCGCCGCTGCTGAAGGAAATGGTCGCGGCGGGCTATCTCGGCCGCAAGGCCGGGCGCGGGTTCTACCGGTATGACACCTGAGTGACCCCCGAGCGATTCCCGAGGCGGTGGAGTCGCGGCGCGCGGCCTCAGCCTTCGTAGGAGCGCAGGCCGGGGAGGTCGAGCACCGTCACGCCGCCGTAGTCGATGCGCACCAGTCCCGCCTGCTCGAGCACCTTGAGCGCCTGGTTGACGCGCTGCCGCGACAGGCCGACCAGCTGCCCCAGCTCCTCCTGCGAGACCGGTACCGACGCGCCGACGTGCGGATAGAGCACCGGGTTGAACAGCCCGGCGAGCGAGCGCGCGAGTCGGGCATCGGGCCCCAGCAGCCGGTCGTGCTCGACCATGCCGATGAACTGGCCGAGGCGCTCGTTCAGCTGCGAGATGAGGAAGCGGTTGAAGGCGACGCTGTGGTCGAGCAGCGCCATGAATGTCGTGCGCGGCATCCAGGCGATCGCGGTGTCGCGCAGCGCGACGATGTCGTAGCGGCGCGGCTCGTCCTTCAGCAATGAACCTTCGCCGAACCAGCCGCCGGTGCCGATGCCGGTGAAGCTGGTCGGCTTGCCGTCCGCCGACACGTTGGCCATCTTGACCAGGCCGTCGATGACGCCGATCCAGTGCTCGACGCGCTCGCCCCGCCGGCAGACCAGGTTGCCTGTCGGACAGGGGCGGGCGACCGTCTCGGCCTCGACCCGGGCGCGCAGCGCGGGTTCCAGCGTCGGCATCCAGCTGCTGTCGTCGAGGAGGTCCTTCAGGGTCCGCATGGGGCGATTGTCGGCCAGACGACAACCGGCGGTGTCCCGATCGCTTACTTTGACCGACATCCGCATTGCAGGAGCGTTCGCATCGCACGTACCATAGCCTGCAGCGACCCACTACCCGTCATCGAGAAGCGGGAGGGGCGCGGATCCTGCGCAAGGCGACGAACTCGATGGCATCCATGTCCGGGTCCGGACCGGGGTGCCTCGCGGAGGATGGGAGGATGGAGGAGCGCCTGGATACCTTTCCGCGGCTGTTGCTGCATCACGCGCGTAAGCGCCCCGATGCGCCGGCGACCCGCGAAAAGGACCTCGGGATCTGGCAGACCTGGACGTGGCGCCAGGTGGCCGACGAGGTGCGCGCGCTTGCCTGCGGGCTCGCGGCGGAGGGCTTCGGGCGGGGCATGCACCTCGCGATCGTCGGCGACAATCGGCCGCGGCTCTACTGGGCGATGATCGCGGCCGAGGCGCTGGGCGGCGTGCCGGTGCCGATGTACCAGGATGCGCCCGCCGCTGAATTCGTCTTCGTGCTGAACGACGCGGAGATCGTCTACGCGCTGGTCGAGGACCAGGAGCAGGTCGACAAGCTGCTCGAGGCGAAGCCGCAGGTTCCGACGCTCGCGCACATCTATTACGACGATCCGCGCGGCCTGCGCAACTACGAAGGCGTGACGAGTTTCGAGCGCCTGCTGGAACGGGGTCGCGACTTCGATCGTGCCCATCCGGGTTTCTTCGACGAGCAGGTCGCGCTGGGCCGGGGCGACGACGTGTCGGGGATGCTCTACACCTCGGGCACGACGGGGCGGCCCAAGGGCGTGCGCCAGACCCACGACGCGTTCATCGCCGCCGCCCGGGGCAGCGCCGAATTCGACCGCCTGCAGCCGTCGGACAACGTGCTCTCGTATCTGCCGATGGCCTGGGTCGGCGACCACCTGTTCTCGTACGCGCAGTGGCTCTACGTCGGCTTCACGATCAACTGTCCCGAATCCGGCGACACGGTGATGATCGACCTGCGCGAGATCGGGCCGACCTACTACTTCGCGCCGCCGCGGATCTTCGAGAACCTGCTGACGCAGGTGATGATCCGCATGGAGGACGCCGGGCCCATCAAGCGCTGGCTGTTCCGGCATTTCATCGGGCTCGCGCGGCGTTGCGGTGCGGAGATCCTCGACGGCAAGCCGGTGGCGCCCGGGGATCGCCTGCACTACGCGCTGGGCAACCTGCTGGTCTACGGCCCGCTGCGCAACGTCCTGGGCATGAGCCGCATCCGCGTCGCCTACACGGCGGGTGCGGCGATCGGTCCCGACCTGTTCCGCTTCTACCGCTCGATAGGCATCAACCTGAAGCAGCTCTACGGCTCGACCGAGACCTGCGCCTACGTCTGCCTGCAGCCGGATGGCGGCGTGAAGCTCGACAGCGTCGGCATCGCGGCGCCGGGCGTCGAGCTCCGCATCGCCGACAGCGGCGAGGTGCTCGTCCGCGGCCCGATGCTGCTGAAGGAATACTACAAGCGGCCCGACGCGACCGCCGAATCGATCGACGCCGCCGGGTACTTCCACACGGGCGACGCGGGTTACGTCGACGAGGGCGGACAGCTGCGGATCATCGACCGGGCCAAGGACGTGGGCAAGCTCGCCACGGGCGCGCTGTTTGCGCCCAATTACATCGAGAACAAGCTCAAATTCTTCCCGCACATCAAGGAGGCCGTCGCGTTCGGCAACGGTCGCGACCGGGTCTGCGCATTCATCAACATCGACGTCGGGTCGGTCGGCAACTGGGCCGAGCGCCGCGGCCTGCCGTACTCGGGCTATACCGACCTCGCCGCCAAGCCGGAGGTCTACGGGCTGATCCGCGAGTGCGTCGAGACGGTCAACGCCCAGCTCGCAGCCGAGCCGGGACTCGCCGATTCGCAGGTGCGGCGCTTCCTGATCCTGCACAAGGAGCTCGATCCCGACGACGACGAGCTGACGCGCACGCGCAAGGTGCGCCGCGGCTTCGTCGAGGAGAAATACGGGGTGCTGATCGACGCCCTCTACTCGGGCCGCAAGGTCCAGCACGTCGAGACCGTCGTCAAGTTCGAGGATGGGCGTTCCGGCCTCGTCGCGGCCGACCTGCGCATCGAGGACGCGGCAACGCTGCCCGCCCAGCCAGCGAAGGCGGCGTAGGCGAACCGGGTGCGGGCGACGATGCCATGACGACATCCGCACGCCCCATCGGAGACGTGATCCTCGCGCTGGAGCACATCTCGCTGTCCTTCGGCGGCGTCAACGCGCTGTCCGACATCAGCTTCGACGTGCGGGAGCACGAGGTGCGAGCGATCATCGGTCCGAACGGTGCCGGCAAGAGCTCGATGCTCAACGTGATCAACGGGGTCTACCGGGCGCAGCAGGGGACGATCCTGTGGCGCGGGCAGCACCGGCACGGCATGAATCCGCACGATGCCGCGGCCGCCGGCATCGCGCGCACGTTCCAGAACATTGCGCTGTTCAAGGGCATGAGCGTGCTCGACAACATCCTGACGGGCCGCAACCTGAAGATGAAGGTGGGCTTCCTCGAGCAGGCGATCTGGATCGGGCGGGCGCGCCGCGAGGAGCTCGCGAATCGCGCCAAGGTCGAGGAGATCATCGACTTTCTCGAGATCCAGCACATCCGCAAGACCCCCGTCGGGCGCCTGCCCTACGGCCTGCAGAAGCGCGTCGAGCTCGCCCGCGCGCTCGCGGCCGAGCCCTCGCTGCTGCTGCTCGACGAGCCGATGGCCGGGATGAACGTCGAGGAGAAGCAGGACATGTGCCGCTTCATCCTCGACGTCAACGAGCAGTACGGGACGACGATCGTGCTGATCGAGCACGACATGGGCGTGGTGATGGACATCTCCGACCGCGTCGTGGTGCTCGATTACGGCAGGAAGATCGGCGACGGCGATCCGGCGGAGATCCGCGGCAACCAGGCGGTGATCGACGCCTATCTCGGAGTCGCGCACTGATGGGCTTCTTCTTCGAGGTCCTGATCGCGGGGCTGCTGTCCGGCGTCATGTATTCGCTGGTCGCACTGGGCTTCGTGCTGATTTACAAGGCATCCGGCGTGTTCAACTTTGCGCAGGGATCGCTGGTGTTCTTCGCCGCGCTGACCTTCGTCGGCCTGATGGAGCACCACCTGTCGTTCGGCGTCGCGCTGGTGGTGACGCTGCTGGTGATGATCGCCGCAGGGCTCGCGATCGAGCGCTTCGTGCTGCGTCCGCTGGTCAACCAGCCGCAGATCTCGCTGTTCATGGCGACGATCGGCCTGTCGTTCTTCATCGAGGGCCTCGCCCAGCTGGTGTGGGGCGCGAGCGTGCGCGGGCTGGACCTCGGCATCCAGGACGAGCCGATCGCATGGGTCGCGGACGCGACGGGGGTCAACATCTCCAAGTTCGACCTGATGGCCGCGGGCATCGCGGCGGTGCTCGTGACCGGGCTCGCGCTGTTCTTCAACCGCACGCGCATCGGCCGCGCGCTGCGCGCGGTCGCCGACGATCACCAGGCGGCGCTCGCCGTCGGCATCCCGCTGCAGCAGATCTGGGCGATCGTGTGGGCGGTCGCGGGTTTCGTCGCGCTGGTCACCGGGCTGCTGTGGGGGGCGCGCAACGGCGTGCAGTTCGCGCTGACCTTCGTGGCGCTGAAGGCGTTGCCGGTGCTGATCCTCGGCGGCTTCGAGTCGATCCCCGGCGCGATCGTCGGGGGCTTGATCATCGGC
>JAJXTF010000177.1 GCA_021784125.1 Pseudomonadota bacterium
CTGCCGTGGTTCTGGTGCGGCATCGTGACCGGCCGCGACGGGACGACCGTCGAGATCGCGTGCTTGTAGACCATCTGCGTGACGGTGTTCTTGAGCAGCACGACGTACTGGTCGAAGGATTCAATCTGCCCCTGGAGCTTGATTCCGTTGACGAGGTAGATGGAGACCTGCACGTGCTCCTTGCGCAGGAGGTTCAGAAACGGGTCTTGTAGCATTTGCCCTTTGTTGCTCATCGATCGGCTCCGCGCTTGTAATTCCGCATCCTTGTCCCGTCCCGCCCGTCATCTTAACCGGCGGGGATCGCACGAAGGCGCGCCCGAAGGCGCCATTCGCACTAGCGGCGTGCGGCGGTATCCGCGTAGGGGTTGGCACCCGTCTTGAATTGTATCCTAAGCGGGGTGCCACGCAGTTGGAACGCGTCGCTGAAGAAATGTTCCAGGTATCGACGGTAGGCGTCCGGCACGTGGTGCAGGGCCGACCCGTGGATGATCACCAGCGGCGGGTTGACGCCACCCTGGTGCGCGTAGCGCAGCTTCGGCCGCACGATCCCTGATCGGGGCGGCTGCTGGCGCTGGACGGCCATCTGCAGCATCCGCGTCAGGCGCGGCGTGGGGAGCCGCGCCATCGCCGCCGCGTAGGCGCGATCGACGGCGTCGATCAGCCCGGCGACCCCGCGGCCTTCGCGCGCCGAGATGTAATCCTGCTGCGCGAAATCGAGGAAAGCCAGCTTGCGCGCAATGTCGCGCTTCACCGCCTCGCGCTGCTCGCCGCTCGCCGCATCCCACTTGTTGATGCCGACGACCAGTGCGCGCCCCTCCTCGAGGATGTGGCCGGCGAGGTGGGCATCCTGCTCGGTGATGCCGTCGACGGCGTCCAGCATCAGGATGACGACGTGGGCATCCGCGATCGCCTGCAGCGTCTTGATCACCGAGAACTTCTCGACCATCTCGTTGACCTTGCCGCGCCGTCGCACGCCCGCCGTGTCGATCAGCGTGTAGGCGCGGCCGTTGCGCTCGAAATCGAGATGGATCGCGTCGCGCGTCGTCCCGGGTTCGTCGAAGGCGATGACGCGTTCCTCGCCCAGCAGCGCGTTGACCAGCGTCGACTTGCCGACGTTGGGGCGCCCGACGACTGCCACCTTGACTCGCCCGTCGGCATCGCCTTCGCCGCTTTCCTCCGCCGGCGCGGCGGGGGCGGCGGCGTCGCAACGCGCGAGCGCGATTTCCACCATGTCGCTCACGTTCTCGCCGTGGGCGGCGGAGATCGGCAGCGGCTCGCCCAGGCCCAGCTCGTGGAACTCGGCGGCCGCCCGCTCCGGGGCGATGCCTTCCGACTTGTTGACCGCCAGCACGATCGGCCGGCCCGACCGGCGCAGGAGGTCCGCGATCGCCGTGTCCTGCGGCGCGACGCCGGCGCGGCCGTCGACGATGAACACGACGACGTCGCATTCGGCGATCGCGGCCCGCGCCTGCTTCGCCATCTCGAACAGGATCCCGGAGGTCGCGACCGGCTCGAATCCGCCGGTGTCGACGACGAGGAATTCGCGCTCGCCCCACCGCCCGCGGCCGTAGTGGCGGTCGCGTGTCAGGCCGGGGAAGTCCGCGACCAGCGCGTTGCGCGTGCGCGTCAGCCGGTTGAACAGCGTCGACTTGCCGACGTTGGGACGGCCCACCAATGCGATCGTCGGGAGCATCGTGATCGGCGCTTCCTCAGCGACCGTGGGGCGGCGCGCGCATCAGTGCGCGGAGACCGCGTAGACGTTGCCGTTCGTCGATTGCCACAGGATGCCGCCACCGAACTGCGACGGCTGTGCCGTCGCGGCGCTTCCGTCGGTGGCGAGTCGCCCCAGGTACGATCCGTCGTCGCGCGAGAGCAGGTGCAGGTAGCCCTCGACGTCGACGATGCCGAGGTCGTCGCCGACGATCTGCGGCGCGCCGAGGTGCCGCTTGGCGAGCACGTCCTGCGTCCACACCGACGCGCCGTTGCTGCGGTCGAGCGCCTGCACGGCCCCCTTGTCGTCGACGACGTAGATGCGCTTCGCATCGCCGGTGATGCCGGCGAGAGTCGAGATGTCGCGCGTCCACAGCAACGTTCCGCGCACGACGTCGAAGCAGGCGACGCGTCCCTGGAAGGCCGCGGCGCAGGCCTCGGCCTGGTCGACGAAGGGGAGGCTCGTCACGTCGGCGATGCGCTCGAGCTCGGTGGCGCCCTTGGGGACCGCGACGGTCCCGGTCCATCCGATCGCGCCGGTCTGGCCGGCGATGGCGAGCAGCTGGCCGCCGGCGGTGCCGACGAAGACGCCGCCGCGCGATACGACCCCGCCGGCGGCATTGCGTATGGTCAGGGACGGGATCGGACGCGGATCGACCCAGACCGTCTTGCCGTCGGCCGCCGCGAGGCCGTAGATGCGGCCATCGCCCGAGAAGACGATCACCATGTTGTCGGAGACGCTCGGAGGTGCGATCACCTCGCTCGACACGTGGGCGTTCCACAGCGCCTTGCCGTCCGGATCGAATGCGAGCACCAGTCCCTGGTCGGTGCCCACGGCGACGATCGACGCGTCCGCGCCCGGCCCGGCCGAGAGTCTGTGCCCGGCATTGATGCGCCACGCGGCGCGGCCCGATGCGGGATCGAGTCGCGTCAGCGTGCCGTCGCCGGCCGCGGCGTAGACCGCATTCGGCGTGACCGCCGGCGCGAAGCCCGCCCCGGCCTTGCCGACGCTCGCCTGCCAGTCGACCCTGGCCGACGCGCCGCCCTTGGGAACCGGCAGCGGTCCGGGCTTGCCCGACGAGCCGGTGAGCCACGCGAACGACGGCGGCGGAATCGAGGCGATCCACGACGTCAGGGGTGACTGCGAAAGGCTGGCGCAGCCGGAGAGCAGGGCGGCCGCGGCCAGCGCGCAAGCGAGACTGCGAGGCAGGCAGATCATGGCTTGGCGGGTGCGCCGGAGGGCGCGGCCTGTGGGTTTGCCGGTGCGCTTGCCGCCTTGGCGGCCGCGGCGTTGCCCGCGGCTTGCGCCTCGGATCGGGCGTCGGCCGCTGCCGCGCCCGGCAGGGAATCGAGCTTGACCTGGACGTAGGCGCGGTACTGGGACTTCGGGTCCATCTTGGCCAGCGCCGTCTCGTAGGCGCTGCGGGCATCGGCTCGGCGTCCCGCCGCGGCCAGCGCGTCGCCGCGCAGGTCGGCATACATGCCCTCGAACGCCGCGGGGTGCTTGGCGTCGAGCGTGGCCAGCGCGGCGTCGTACTGCCTGTCGTCGATCTGGATCGCGGCGAGCCGGTAGCGCGCGATCGCCTTCAGCTCGTCCTCGGTCGCGTGGTCGATCACCCACGCAAGCTGCGCGCTCGCGCCTTTGCGGTCGCCGGCGTCGTAGAGCATCTTCGCGTACAGGAGCTCGGCGCGCGGCGCATAGCCGGTGCCGGAGAAACGATCGGTGAGCTCCGCGATCGCGTCCCTCGCCTTGGCGCCGTTACTGGTACGTGCCGCTTCGCTGACGGCCGAGTAGAGCACCGACGCGTCCGCGGCGCGCTTGTTGGTCCACCACCGCCAGCCCTGGATGCCGATGACGACCAGCGCGCCGATCACCAGCGCGGTGGCGATCACCCCGCCCCAGCGTGCCCACCACGCCTTCAGCTCTTCCAGCTGGTCCTGTTCTTCGAGGTCATACGAGGCCATCGTCATCCTTAGTCATTGTCAATAGCTCCCGGAGGTGCGCCGCGATCCGCTCGGCCGGGACTTCGGTCTGCTCGCCGCCGCCGCGCAGCGGCTTCACCGCAACCGTGCCGGAGGCCGCTTCGTTGTCGCCGATGATCAGCGCATAGCGCGCGCCGCTGGCATCGGCCCTTTTCATCTGCGACTTGAAGCTGCCGCCCCCCGCATGCAGGGCGACTGCCGCGCCGCCGTCGCGCAGCGACTCGGCGACCTTGCGCGCCAGCGGTGCTGCGCGCTCGCCGGCATGCACGAGGTAGGCGTCCGGTCCGGACTGCGCCTGCGCGCCCGCCGCTTCCAGCAGCAGAATCATCCTTTCGATGCCCATGCCGAAGCCGCAGGCGGGCGTGGGCTTGCCGCCCAGCTGGCCGAAGAGCCCGTCGTAGCGGCCGCCGCCGGCCACCGTTCCCTGGGCGCCCAGCCGGTCGGTGACCCACTCGAACACCGTACGATTGTAGTAATCGAGCCCGCGCACCAGCCGCGGATCGACCTCGAAGACGACGCCGGCCTCGTGGAGCAGCGCCTGCAGCGCGTCGAAGTGCGCGCGCGAGTCCGGGCCCAGCCGGTCGATCAGCTTCGGCGCCGCATGGATCACGTCCTGCAACGCCGGATTCTTGCTGTCGAGGATGCGCAGCGGGTTCGCGTGCAGCCGGCGCTTCGCGTCCTCGTCGAGCAGGTCGTGGTGCCGCTCGAAATGCTCGACCAGCGCGCTGCGGTGCGCCTGCCGCTCGTCGGCATCGCCGATCGAGTTGATCGACAGCCGGATGCCGTCGGCGAGGCCGAGCTCCCGCCACAGGCGCGCGAGCATCACGATCTGCTCGGCATCGACGTCGGGACCGGCGAAGCCCAGCGCCTCGACGTCGAGCTGGTGGAACTGGCGATAGCGGCCCTTCTGCGGACGTTCGTGCCGGAACATCGGCCCCGCGGTCCATGCCCGCAGCGGGCGCTCGTAGATCAGGTTGTGCTGGATCGCCGCGCGCACGATGCCGGCCGTCGCCTCGGGGCGCAGCGTCAGGCTCTCGCCGGACAGCCTGTCCTCGAAGGTGTACATCTCCTTCTCGACGACGTCGGTGTGCTCGCCGATCCCGCGCACATACAGCGGCGTCGGCTCGACGATCGGCACGCGCAGATTGCGGTAGCCGTAGCGCTCGAACACGCGGCGCGCGGTGTCTTCGAAGCGCTGCCACAGCGGCGCTTCGTCGGGCAGCACGTCGTTCATGCCGCGCACGGCCTGCAATGCCGTTGCCATCGCGATCCCGCCCCGCGCCCTAGGCGATCGCCTTGACGGCGAGGGTCCTGCGTTCGGGGAGGAGCTCCGCCGTTGCGGGCTCGCCGCCGTACTTCATGCGCACGTAGTCGAGGACGATGCGCTCGAATTCGTCGGCGATGCCGTCACCCTTCAGCGTGACGGTCTTCTGTCCGTCGACGAACACCGGGGCCACCGGGGTCTCGCCGGTGCCGGGAAGCGAGATCCCGATGTTGGCGAGCCTGGACTCGCCGGGGCCGTTGACGACGCAACCCATCACCGCGACGCGCATCGTCTCGACGCCCGGATAGCGCGCGCGCCAGGCGGGCATCGAGTTGCGCAGGAACGTCTGGATGCGCTGCGCGAGCTCCTGGAAGTAGGTGCTGGTCGTGCGGCCGCAGCCGGGGCAGGCCGCCACCATCGGGGCGAACGAGCGCAGCCCCATCGTCTGCAGCAGCTCCTGCGCGACGACGACCTCGCGCGTGCGATCGCCGCCGGGCTCGGGGGTCAGCGACACGCGCAGCGTGTCGCCGATGCCCTGCTGCAGCAGCACGCCCATCGCTGCCGCGGATGCGACGATCCCCTTGCTGCCCATGCCGGCCTCGGTCAGGCCGAGATGCAGCGGATAGTCACAGCGCCGCGCGAGCTCGCCGTAGACGGCGACGAGGTCCTGCACGTCGCTGACCTTGCACGACAGGATGATCCGGTCGCCGGGCAGGCCCAGCGCCTCGGCCTGCTGCGCGCTCTCGAGCGCGGAGGCGACGATCGCGCCGCGCATGACAGCTTCGGCGTCGGCAGGCTTCGCCGACTGCGCGTTCTCGTCCATCATCCGCGCGAGCAGCGCCTGGTCCAGGCTTCCCCAGTTGACGCCGATGCGCACCGGCTTGCCGTACTCGATCGCGAGCTCGATCAGCGTCGCGAACTGCGAGTCGCGCTTGCTTCCCTTGCCGACGTTGCCCGGGTTGATGCGGTACTTGGCGAGCGCCTGCGCGCAATCGGGGTGCTGCGTCAGCAGCTTGTGACCGTTGTAATGGAAATCCCCGATCAGCGGCACGCTGCAGCCGATGTCGTCCAGCCGCCTGCGGATCACCGGCACCGCGGCAGCGGCCTCCGTGGTGTTGATCGTGACGCGGACGAGCTCGGAACCGGCGCCGGCGAGCGCTGCGACCTGGGCGACCGTCGCCTCGATGTCCGCGGTGTCCGTGTTGGTCATCGACTGCACGACGATCGGGGCGCCGCCGCCCACGGCAACGCCGCCGACGTCGACGCGGCGGCTGGCGCGACGGTACACCGCCGCGCGTTCGATCGCGCTCCCCCGGGCGCTCGCCTGCGCGCTGGTCCGAGGGTTCATTTGAGTGACACCCGCGCGACGTTGCCGCGCGTGTAGGGACCGAGGTCGAGCGGCAGGCCGCGGTAGGTCACGTCGACCTGGCGCGCATCGCCCACTGCGAGCTCGATGGGAGGCGCGGCCGAGACGGCTCGCGTCGCACCTGCGGTCCCGGTCGACTGGAGCACGACGCGCCCGCCGCCATCGCGCACCTCGACCCAGGACCGGCCCTTGAAAGCGAGGAACAGTGGCGCGCCATCCCCGGCGGCGGCGCTGCGGCCGTCGGCGCCGGCAGCAC
>JAJXTF010000178.1 GCA_021784125.1 Pseudomonadota bacterium
CGGCGTCGGCGCCGGGCGCCGCGCCGGCGGTGGCGGCGGGGGTGACGGCGGCGCCCACCGCGGCCGAGGCCGATCGCACGCCCAATGAACAGCGGCCGGCGGCCCCCGGCGCAACCGACGACACCGTCCGGGCGGTGCCCGCGCCGCTCCTCGGCACGTTCTATCGGGCCCCCAAACCCGGTGCGCCGCCGTTCATTGAAGTCGGCGCCGCGGTCGCCGAAGACACCGTCATCGGCATCATCGAGGTGATGAAGCTGATGAACACCGTGCGCGCAGGTCTGAGCGGCACCGTCGTCGAGATCCTGGCGCGGGATGGCGCGCTGGTCGAGTACGGGGAAGCGCTGCTGCGCGTCCGCAAAACGGCTGGCGCGTGACGATCGCGCGGATCCTGATCGCCAATCGCGGCGAGATCGCCGCGCGGATCATTCGCAGCTGCCGCGCGCTCGAAATTGAGACCGTGCTCGCGGTCTCGGAAGCGGATCGCGACTCCTTGCCCGCACGGCTCGCCGACCGCGCGCTGTGCATCGGGCCCGCCCGGCCGGCGGAGAGCTACCTCAGGATCGGAACGATCGTGCAGGCGGCACTCGGCGTGCGCGCCGATGCGATCCATCCCGGCTACGGATTCTTGTCGGAACGCGCGGAACTCGCGCGCGCCTGCGAGGAGCAGGGCATCATCTTCATCGGGCCGACGGCCGCGCAGATCGCGGCGGTGGGCGACAAGTTGCGGGCGCGCGCCGAGGCGCAGGCCGCGGAGGTCCCCGTGGTTCCCGGCGGTCCCGTGACCGGCATCGATGCGGCCGTGAGCCTCGCCGAGCGCATCGGCACGCCGCTGCTCGTCAAGGCGGTCGGCGGTGGCGGCGGACGCGGCATGAAGCTCGTCGAGCGCATCGAGGATCTGGCCGAAGCCCTCTCGCTCGCCGCATCCGAGGCGGCCGCGGCGTTCGGCGACGACCGGCTGTACCTCGAGCGCCTCGTGACCCGCGGGCGCCACGTCGAAGTGCAGGTGCTCGGCGACGGCCGCGGGCGCGTCGTCCATCTCGGCGAGCGCGATTGCTCGGTGCAGCGCCGCTACCAGAAGCTCATCGAGGAAACGCCGGCGCCCGGGCTGTCGGAGTCCTTCCGCCGCCGCATCCATGCGGCGGCGGTCCGCTTCGCCGAGCGGCTGGCCTACCGGGGTGCCGGAACGATCGAGTTCCTGGTCGATGCCGACAGCGAGGCGTTCTATTTCCTCGAGATGAACGCGCGAATCCAGGTCGAGCATCCCATCACCGAGATGGTCACCGGCGTCGACCTCGTGGCGGCGCAAATCGCGATCGCGGCCGGCAACGGCCTGTCGCTCGCGCAGTCCGACATCGTTTCGCGCGGCTGCGCGCTCGAGTGCCGCGTCAACGCCGAGGACCCCGCGCAGGATTTCCGGCCGAGCCCGGGCCGGGTCGAGGAGGTTCATTGGCCGGTCGGAGACGGGATTCGCGTCGACACGCACATCGAGGCGGGATCGCATATTCCGCCGTTCTACGATTCGTTGATGGGCAAGATCGTGGTGCACGGGGAAGACCGGGCAGCCGCGCTCGAGCGCATGCGGCGGGCAATCGACGACACGTGGTTTCGAGGCGTCACGACCACGCTGCCACTGCACCTCGGGATACTCGCGGACCCGGAGTTCCGGGCGGGCGGCGTCGACACCGGATTCCTGGCCCGCCATCTCGAGCGCGCCCGCGAGCGAACGGAGGCGAATCGTGGCTGACGTGCGGTTGGTGGAGACTTCGCTGCGCGACGGCAACCAATGCGTATGGGCCGCGCTCGGGATCGACACGGCACGAACCCTCGGCATTGCCTCGGTGATGGACAGAGTCGGCTTCAAAGCCATCGATTTCACCACCTCCACCCACATGGGCGTCGCGGTCCGTTACAAACGGGAAGATCCCTGGGAGCGCATCCGCCTCACGGCGCAGGCCACGCCCCGCACGCCGCTGCAGTTCATGTCGACGGGCTTTCGGTTCATCTCGTGGGAGACGGCCAGTCCGGAATTCATGGAACTCGCGTTTCGCGCACTGGCGCGCAACGGCATCCGCCGCTTCTGTCTCGCCGATCCGATGAACGACGCGGACGCCAACATCGCATGCGCGCAAATGATCAAGCGCGGTGGCGGTGAATACGTCATCGCGGCGCTCGTCTTCACGATCAGTCCGATCCACGACGATCGCTACTACGCGGAACGGGCGCGGGCCCTCGCCGCCTGCACGTTCATCGACGCGCTGTACGTCAAGGACCCCGGGGGCCTGCTCGCGCCGAAGCGCGCGGCGACGCTGCTGCCGGCGATCAAGGCGCAGATCGGTGCGAAGCCGCTCGAGCTGCACTCGCATTGCACGATCGGATTCGCCGAACACTCGTACATCGACGCCCCCGAATACGGCGTGAGCGCGCTGCAATGCGCGTCCGGTGCGGCGGCCGACGGAATCTCCAATCCACCCTCGGGACGGACCGTAGCGAACTTACGCGCGCTCGGCCACCGCGTCGACGTCGACACCGAGGCGCTCGCCGACGTCGAGCGCTACTTCACGCGTCTGGCCGAGGCGGAAGGTCTCCCCGCGGGCGCCCCCCAGGGCTTCGATGCACGCTATCAGCACCATCAGCTCCCGGGCGGCATGGTCGGCACCATGCGGCGGCATCTGCGTGAGAGTCGCGTCGCGCATCTCGAGGCTGCGGTCATCGAGGAACTCGGGCGTGTGCGGCAGGAACTCGGCTGGCCGATCGTGATGACTCCGTTCTCGCAGATCCTGCTCACGCAGGCGGTGATGAACGTCACCGGCCGGGAGCGATATTCGATCGTGCCCGACGAACTCATCCGCTACGCGCTCGGTCGCTTCGGCAAGCCGACCGTACCGATCGACGCGAAGGTCATGGAGCGGATCGAATCGATGCCGCGCACCCGCGAGCTCGCGGCGGAGCCGCCGATGGCGCCGATCGAGGAACTGCGCAAGCAACTGGGCCCGAACCTCTCGGACGAGGAATTCCTGTTGCGGGCGACGATGCCGCAAACTCAAGTGGACGCGATGCGGGCGGCGGGACCCGCGCCGCGGCACTACGACCCTTCGGCGCGACCGGCGATCGAGCTCATCCGCAGGCTCGCCGCGCGGCGCGATGTCGAGCAAATCGCGATCGACAAGCCGGGCTTCCGCCTGAGCTTGCGTCGATCGCCCGCGGCAACCCCACGGTCCTGAGGGTGCTCGACGTGCGCAACCCGACCGGCATCGCCGGATTGATGTTCGATGTCGACGGCACGTTGCTGTTGAGCGATCGCTCGCTCAGCGGTTACGAAGTGTTGCCTGGCGCCGTGGACCTGCTCACGGCGCTGCGGGAACGCGATTTCCCGTTCGTGCTGTTCACCAACGGCAGTCACTACCCGCCGGCGGTACAGGCCGCGAAGCTGCGCGAATCGGGACTGCCGGTCGAAGACGCGCAGATGCTCACGCCGTCGGTGGTGACGGCGGATCACATGGTGCGCGGCGGGATACGACGAGCGCTGGTGCTGGGGACCCGAGGAGTCGGTCATTCGCTCGCCGCGGCGGGCATCGAGACGGTCTACCCGGGCGAGGCCCGGGCGGCCGAGGTGAACGCGGTCTATGTGGGATGGCATCCGGAATGCACGATGAAGGACATCGAAACCGCGGCCCATGCGATCTGGGCGGGCGCCACGCTCTACGCCGCATCGGATGTTCCCTTCTTCGCGACGCGGCACGGGCGCACGATCGGCTATAGCTTCGCGATCGTCGGCGCGATCCGGCGGCTCACGGGCGCGCGCGCCACCGTGACCGGCAAGCCCTCGCTGCACGCGCTGCGGTTGGTGGCCAAGCGGCTCGGCAGTCCGATGCGACGTCTGGCGGTGGTCGGCGACGACCCGATCGTCGAGGTCGTCATGGCGCACCGCGGAGGGGCGACGGCGCTCGCGGTGAGCACGGGCATGACGACGGCCGAGGAGTGGCGCCGCCAAACCGGCACGCGCAAGCCGCATCGCGTGCTCCACAGCCTGTCCGAGGTGTTGGCCTGTCTACCCTAGCCTGCGCCAATGGCTGGCGCGGTCGCGATAAGCCAGAGGTGCGGTTCCGAACGCCTGGCGGAACCGGCGTGCGAAGTGACTGGGATCCATGAAGCCGCAGCGTGCCGCGATCTCGACGACGGGCAGTTCCCGGAGCTTGCGGTCGGAGAGCAGGTCCCGCGCATGCTCGAGACGCACCTGCATCAGTGCCTCGATGAAAGTGGTGCCGGCGGCCGCGAACGCATAGTGCACGCTGCGCACCGAAATGCGGTGCTCGGCGGCGACTCCGCGCGGCGTCAGGTCCGGCTCCGCCAGTCGACCGCGGAGCGTGCGCATCAGTCGCTCGGTCCGCGTGCGCGCTTCGGCGATCGCGCGCTCCGGCCGGACCGCCAGCCTGAGCAGTGCGCCGATGTGCTCCACCACCTCGGCCGGGGGCAAGGCAAGCTCTTCGCAGGCATCGACGTCGAGACTGGCCACCGCCGCACACAAGGCAGCGCCCCACCCGCCATGGGCAACCCGCAGCGGAACCACCGACTCGGGGTTGTCCAGGTGGCGCCTCAACCACGCGTCGGGAAACTGCAGGACCAGGGACCGGGTCGGCTGCGGGCACTCGACTTCGTACGGTTCCGTGCCGTCGATCAACACGCACTCGCCGGGATACAACGATGTCGCGCGTCCCAGTTGCCCGACCCATGCCCGCCCGGCGCGCAGCTGCATCAGCATGAACGCGGCCTGACGAGTGCCGGCGATCTTGGCGCTGGTTCGCCGCACACGCTGCGCATCCGCACAGATCAAGTTGATGGTGCCGGGACCGAAGTCGGTTTGATCGAGGCTCGCGTGGAAGCCCGCGCGCTGCGAAGATTCGATTTCCAGCTCGAGGAACCGATCACAGACGGTATCGACCCAATACGACAGCGCCCGACTCGAATCGATGCCGTCGGTCGACCAATGACGCGCCCACGCGACAGTTTGCAATCGTCCCCCGATCACTCGATCGCCCGCCTGGTCACATGCTGCCTCGCCGTCCGGGATCATGCAACCGTCGCCGACCCGACCTGCTTCGTTCGCGATGGGTCAGCGCACCACCGCGCGAGGTCGTTCGCGACCGTGTGACGCCTCAGGCGATCCGGCTCTCCATCAGCATCAACCCCGCCGCCGTGTTGGAGATCGGTATGTGATAGTTGGAATGCGTCGTGACCACCTCGCCGCTGAGCGCACCGCGGGCGGCCAGCCACATCAGCAGCTCGATGCCCTGCGTACCGGCGAGCTCCACCAACTCGCGGACCGAAAAGCGGGTTGCCCACTCGGGATCGGTCGGCAGCTTTTCCATGAATTCGAGATCGAAACTCTTGTTGATGAAGCCGGCCCGCTGACCGTCGAGCTGGTGACTCAGCCCGCCGGTGCCGAGCACGACCACCCGCATGTCCTCCTCGTAGGCCGCGATCGCGCGGCCAACCGCCTGTCCGAGTTTGAAGCAACGCGCCGCCGACGGCAGTGGATGCTGCACGGTGTTGATGCAGATGGGCACGAGGCGCACCGGCCAGCCGCCGCTGCCCGGCCACAGCAGCGCGAGCGGGATGGTGCAGGCGTGGTCGATCAACATTTCCTGACAGCTGGTGATGTCGAAATCCTCGCCCACCAACCGCTCGATCAAGTGCCAGGACAGTCGCTGGTCCCCCGGCACCGCCGGCAGCGTCGGGATTCCCCAACCCTCGTCGGCGTTGCAGTACTGCGGCGCCGCGCCGACCGCGAATGTCGGCATCTTGTCGAGGAAGAAGTTGAGCCCATGGTCGTTGTAGAAGATCACCGCGACGTCCGGTCGCACCTTCGCGAGCCAGCGGTGCAGCGGAGGGAAACCGTCGAACAGCGGCTTCCAATACGGGTCATCGCGAAGATTGCGTGCGATCGCGCCGCCGATCGCCGGCACGTGCGAGGTGGTGATGGCTCCGACGATCGTCGCCATGACTCAACGCCCCGCCGCTTCGAGCCGGGCCTTGAACGCATCCTTGGTCGTCCCGGTCTGCTGCGCGCCGAGGTCCTGGACGTCCAACCCGAAGATTCCGGCCAGCTTGGCCAGATAATAGACGTTGCCGCCGGCCGCGATCAGGTCGAGCACGTTGCGTCGTCGGACCGCCTCACGCTGCTCGGCATTCAATCCATACCTGGCGCAATAGGAATCCTCGTCACGCTTGAACTCCGCACGATTGGCCGCGGAGTTGAACGAATAGCACATCTTGTTCAGCGCGTAGCCTTTCATCGCCTGGGCGCCGTCGAACAGAGTCGTGCCGGGAATGGCCCGGCGGAGATCGTCTGGCATCGTTCGTCTCCTCGAAAGCGCGCTGCGTTGCCGCGCCGACCCAAGAGTATCCACGACCGTGCGCGCAAGTAAAGGCGCCGCCGCGCCAGGCGAGCGTCTAGCGCGAACGCGCGCGGTGACGCCACAGCGCGGACGCGCCGATCGCGAACCACACGACGTTCAGCGCGACCGACGGCATCGCCCGGTGCCAGCCGCTGTTCACGACGAAGCCGATCG
>JAJXTF010000179.1 GCA_021784125.1 Pseudomonadota bacterium
TTCCGATCTGTCTCGAGCTGGCCCAACAGGTCGACGACGTAGTTCTTGTCCTGTGCGAGCCGCTTGAGCCCACTGACGAAGCTCGGCCACGGGCCGGTCTCGAGCTCGTCGAGCATCGGGGTCGGATGCATCTGCTTTGCCATGTTTGCCTCCTCGCTTTGCCAGCGGAAACGGGCCGCACCGGGGCGTGCCGGCGCCGGGAATTTCGGCGTCGCGTCGGCGCTGTTGTCGCGCCTCTCAAGGGAATCCGGGGCATGCTACCCGCCGCCGAAGCCTCTTACCTTGACCCGGAGCAAGGTCGTGATGGTACGGCGAGCCCGGCGCTCGCCGCCACTACTCTCTCCAGCTACACTGAATATGCTCGAACGCGGGATATGGAAACTACCCAGATGGGGTATCGGCGGCCAACCCACTGTGGCTATGGACGCGGGGCGTCCGATGCTCGCTCAATACCGCCTCCGCCGGGCAGGCGCGCCGGCGCAGCGCACAATGAAGAACATTGCCGGGACGGCGGAAGGTTCCGACCCGACCGGCCGGTGTCGCGCCGCCGGCCTGGGCGGTAGCCAACGACGCGAGTGCCGCGACCATGCCGGACATGACGAATCTGCAAAGCTTCAGGGTGCCGCTGGGCGGGCAGGAGATCGAACTGGCGGAGGTGGTCCACGACGCCGGTGGCATGCCTCTGCTGCGCGTGCGCATCCGCGAGAAGAGCCGGTTCACCATATTCGACATCGACCCGGTCACGGCGCGTTCGTGGGGAGAGGCGATGCGCGACTGGGGCGCGTCGCGCCTGCTGGACGCCGGGCCCGACGTGGCCGGCTGAGCGAGGGTTGCCGACGGATCGCGCGAAGCGCCGTAACGGGAGTGAGGATGGGCCTTGAACGTCAACGACCTTTCCAATGACGTGCGTGTGACCGACGTCGTCTTCGCGATCGCGGGAACGAGCCTGCCTGCGGAACACGCGTACGCGCTCTGGCGCGAGATCGTCGGCTGGCTGCCATGGTTCGAGAACGAGCCCGGGGCCGGAATCCATCCGCTGCGCGCAGCCCCGGGTACCGGGGAAAGCGTACTGCTTGCCCGGAGGGCCAAGCTCGTGCTCCGGGTGCCGCGGGAGCGCTTGCCCGACGCACTGGCCCTCGCCGGCCGCAGCCTCGCGATCGGAACGGGCCTCGAGGTCGGTGCACCGGTCGAGCGGCCGCTGCGCCCATGGGCGACGCTGCATGCGCAGCGGGTCGCGCTTGGCGTCGTCGACGAGGTGGCCTTCGGCGACGAGATCATGCGCCGGCTCGCCGCGCAAGGCGTGCGCGGCGAATGCATGACCGGGCGCCGGCGCATGCAGCGGGCCGGTGCACGCGACATCGAAGGCTACAGCGTCGTGCTGCACGGGCTGCGGCCGGAGGATTCGCTGCGCGTCCAGTGCGAGGGTATCGGCGCCGACCGCGCGCTGGGCTGGGGAATTTTCATCCCGCACAAGTCGATCGCCGCGGTAGCGTGAGGCGGCGGCGCGACGCTACGACAGTCCGCCGGAAACAGCGGATGATGAGCAACGGAGGAGGAGCATGGGTTACGTGATAGGTGGAACGGAGCTGGCGACGGACGCGGAGGGTTTTCTGGTCGAGCCGGATTTGCGCGACGAGGTCGTGGCTGCGATTGCCGCGTCCGAGGGCATCGAGCTGACCGGTTCGCACTGGGAGGTGATCCGCTTCATGCGCGACGAGTACCAGACCCATGGCCACACGCCGAACTTCCGCAGCATGCTGAAAGGCATCCAGGCGATCCGCCCCGAAGCCGACAGTCAATACCTCTACAACCTCTTTCCGATGGGCCCGGCCAAGCAGGCGGCAAAAATCGCCGGGCTGCCGCAACCCTACGGCAAGGGCGGATACTGACGCCGGGGCGAACGACGTCGTCCCGGCAGGAGCGCGAGCATGACCGACGATTCCACCCCGCGTCCGAACGTGTCGCTCGACATGCGGGGCACCAGCTGTCCCGCGCCACTGCTCGGCGCGAAGAAGCTCGTCGACGACATGAAGACGGGCGAGGTGCTGATGCTTCTGTCCGACTGCCCGGGGACGCAGGATGACCTGTTCTCCTGGGTCAAGTACACCGACAACCACATCGCGCGCACCGAACGCCTGCCGGATGGCAGCCACGCCTATTACATCCAGCGCGGGCGCTCGCAGCGCCGCGATGTGAACGCGACGCTTGACCTGCGCGGCAGCGTGTGCCCCGGGCCCATCGTCGAGGCGAAGAAGCTGCTGAACGGCATGGGCACCGGCGAAACGCTCAAGCTGATCAGCAATTGCCCGGGCATCGTCGCCGACGTGGCGGACTGGGTGAGGGCGACCGGCCTCAGGCTCATCGATACCGAGGAGATCGGCCCGGGCGAGCACGTTTTCTACATCGCCAAATCCTGAGGATGCGCGTCAAGAGCCGGTGGTTCAAGCCGCAGGCGCCGAAAGGCGCGACGGAGATTGCCGGTGCCGCCGCGTTCATCGTGTTCCGGATCGCGCAGAACGCCCTCAAGACCATGCGCAGGGCGAATTTCGAGCTGCCGGCGGGTGAGCGGTACTTCGCGTTCCTGTCCGAGTTCCTCGTCTTCCTTACGCTGTGCGCCGACCGGATCGCCTGGCGTCGGGGCGACGAAGCGTGGCGCGTGGAATTCACGACCGCGCTCGCCAACCGCGTCGGACAGTATCTCGCCGACAACGAGGCCGAGTTGCTGCAGGCGGCATCGCCCGAGGAATGCAAGCAGCGCTACATCGCGCTGGTCAATGCCCGCTCACCCGACTACGCCGAATGCGGCTTCGACGAAAACGGGCCCGACTACACGTTCCTGCGCTGTCTCGGGCACCGGGTCGCCGAGGTGATGGATCAGAAGGAGCAGACCTGGGCGGTGCCGCAGGTGATCGATTGCGAGGCACCCGAGGCCGTCGAGACCCTCCAGAAGGCGATGGCGGGGCTGCTCGACACGAATCCCCGCGCTGCGCGCAGCAGCAGCATCGGGCTGGGCGAATGAGCCCGGCGCCAGGACCCATGACGGACCGGGGGCGGCAGTGGCCACGGCATTGATCGATCGCGTCCGGGCGGGAAGTCCTTTCGACCCCGACAACGAGTCCGGCTACCGGCGCTGGCGCGAGGCGAAGCTCGCCCGCGCGCCGGCCGATGTCTCGGCGCTGACGATCGAGGTCAAGGATCCCGGCGCGCTGACCGACGCCGAGCACGCGGCGATGCTCGCGTGCTGCCGTGACGCGAACATGGTCGTCTACGCAAGCGCGCGCCTCGATGCCGACAAGGACATCCCGCGGCGTCTGGGGGCGCGCTTCGGTCTGCTGCATCTCGACCGCAACTGGCTGGCCGACGACGACGGGGTGAGCCAGGTCACCGTCGTCGAGACCGCGGGCCGCGGTGAATTCATCCCCTACACCGACCGCCCGATCCGCTGGCACACCGACGGGTACTACAACCCGCCGGGACGTGAGATCCGCGCCATGCTGCTGCACTGCGTGTCGCGCGCCGGGGAGGGCGGAACGAACCGGCTGCTCGACCACGAGCTCGCGTATCTGATGCTGCGCGACGCGGATCCGGCGCACGTGCGCGCGTTGATGCTTGCCGACGCGATGACGATACCGGCGCGTCTGGACGGTGATCGCGTCGCGCGGCCGGCGCAATCCGGACCGGTGTTCTCGGTCGATCCCGGGGGCGGTGTGCTCCACATGCGCTACACCGCACGCACGCGCAGCATCGAATGGAAACAGGATCCCGCAGTGCAGGCCGCGTCGGCGGCGCTCGAGCGGCTGCTCGCAGCCGAATCGCCGCACATCCATCGGGTGACTCTGGCGCCCGGCATGGGAATCCTGTGCAACAATGTCCTGCACGATCGCACCGGGTTCGTCGACGACCCGGACCGGCCGAGGCTGCTCTATCGCGCCCGCTATCAGGACCGCATCGCAGGGACGTGAGCCTCGATGGCGCGCTTCTTTGTCGACGCTCGGACCCCGGTGAGGGCGACGCATGACGCAGTGGCTGACGCTCTCCCGCGCGGCTCGCCTGATCGGGGTGTCGCGCGGCGCGCTGCAGCGGCAGGTCCGCGAGGGCGCGCTGCCGTCGAACGAAGGCCTGGTGTCGATCGAGGGCCTGCTGCGCCTCTATCCGGAATTCAGCGTCGAGAGTTCGGGCGCATTCGAGCGCGTCGCGCGGATCAAGAACGAAGCGTTCGGGCGCCGGGTGCAGGAGCGCGTGCTCCCGTCGCAGGAAGTGCTGGCGCAGCGCCTGTACGCGCAGAGCCGCGAGCTCGCCGACGCGCAGCGCCACCTTTCGCGCTATCACGAGCTGGTCGTCGACCTGCAGGCGCGACTCGATGCTGTCGCGGCGGCAGCGCCACGCGCCGATCTGGAAGTGCTGCGCGCCGCTTTCGCGCGCGGCCTCGCTGAAGTCCTCGCCACGGAATCCGCCGGCGCCCTCGCGATCATGGACGACATGCTCAAGGTGGTCTCCGCCCAGGTGAAGGTCCGCCCCAGCGGCCACGAGTTCTTCGTCGACGGCCGCGACACGCTGCTGCAGGCCGGCCTCAGGGCGGGGCTGAATCTCCCTTACGGCTGCGGCAACGGAACCTGCGGCCTGTGCAAGGCGCGCGTGGTGTCGGGTGAGGTGATCAAGGTGGCCCCGTTCGACTACCGGCTTTCCGAGCTGGAGCGCCAGCAGGGCTACACGCTGCTGTGCGCACATTCGGCGGGCTCGGGCGAGATCGTCATCGAGACGCTCGAGGCCGGAGGGCCTGCCGAGATTCCCGAGCAGGAGATCGACGTACGGGTACGGCAGGTGCAGGTGCTGGCCGGCGACACGCTGCTGGTGCACGTGCAGACGCCGCGCTCGACCCGGCTGCGCTTTCTCGCCGGGCAGGGCGTGACCCTCCATGCCAGCGCCGGAGGCGTGGAAGCTCACGGCGCCTATCCGATCGCGAGCTGTCCCTGCGACGACCGCAACCTCCAGTTCCACATCGCGCGCGACGAGCGCGACCCGCTGGGAGAGATGTTCTTCGGCGGTGCGGTGAGGGCGGGCGACACCCTGCGGCTCCGGGGGCCCACCGGCGATTTCGTGCTCACCGAGAACGGACGGCCGCTCGCGTTCATCGCCTGCGACACCGGTTTCGCACCGGTGAAGAGCCTGATTGAGCATGCGATGGCGGGCGAGGAGGTCGAAGCGATATCGCTCGACTGGCTCGCGACCCGTCCCGACCGCCACTATCTGGCCAACCAGTGCCGAGCCTGGGCCGCGGCCTTCGACGGGTTCCGCTATGCAGCGCACGCCGACCGCGACCCGGCGCAGGGGGCGAGGCGCCTGGTCGGGGTGCTGGCAGACGAGCTGCCGGTCGCCGCGCGTGACGTCTACGTCGCCGGCCCGGAGGCATTCGTTGACGCGGCGGTGACGGCCCTTGGCGAAGCAGGCGTCCCGGAGGTGCAGGTCCGGGCCACCGTGGTCTGAAAGCAATGGATACACGATGAGCGAACGCAAGATCGTCCCGATCAATCCTGCACCGGCAGCGGGTGGCGACTGCGGCGCTGCGGAGCCGTTCGCGCTGATGGTCCTGGGCGACAGCATGGAGCCGGAGTTCATCGAAGGTGAGGTGATCGTCGTGGAGCCCGAAGGGCTCGCGACCGACGGCTCGTACGTCATCGCGCAGGTGAACGGCGAGTGGACTTTCCGCCAGCTCACGCGGAACGCGGAATGCTGGCGGCTGACTGCGCTCAATCCCGCCTATGCGCCGATGGATCTCGCGGACCTCACGCCGATCCGCGGCGTCGTGATCCAGAAGAGCAAGCCCGGGCGGCGGCGCGCGCTGCGGCGCTACGTGGACTGAACCCGGCTGCAGCCGACTTCGAGGAGACCATGCCGTATTTCATCTATCGCGTGTTTCCGTTCCGCCGCCTCGAGCGGGTCGAGGTCTTGCCTGCATTCTCCGCGGCTTCGGCGCGCGCGAAGCTGCTGCGTGCCGACCCGGGATTGCCTGCCGATTGCACGATCAAGGTGATCTTCGCGGAAGACGAGAACCATGCCGAGGACCTGCTGACCCAGGTCCGCGAATCGACGCCGGGCGTGGTCGGCGACGAGTGACGGGGAACAGGCGAGTCGCAGCATGGACGAAGCCGCATACCGGGCGGCGCGCGGCGCCGCAGCATCGCAGCACTGCGTCTTCGAGAAAGCGATGCTTGCCCGTTGCGCGACCTGCGAACTGGCCGTGCGGCACGCGCTGGCCGAGCGCGAAGCGATCGGCTGCGCCTCGCCTACTGCACGGATCAACTGCGCGACCGTTGCGGCGCTGCTGCGCGAGCGCGCAGCTTTCGCCCTCAAGCTCGTGCCCGACGCACCCCTGCCGCACGCGATCGCGATGAAGCTGCAGTGCGGCGGACTCAAGGGCATCGTCGCCGCCGGCGGCGACGCCGACGTGCACCGCGCGCTGGTGGCGGCGCAGGCGCGCCGCGGCAGCCTTTCCGATCTGCCCTGGGGGGAGGTGGTGGCCGCGGTCGTCGCCTGGCAGGGTCGCCGCCGTGCGGGGG
>JAJXTF010000016.1 GCA_021784125.1 Pseudomonadota bacterium
CGCCGCGCAAGGGTGACGTCATCGGCGGCCTCGAGCGCATCACCGAGGAGGCGCATACGGGCGTGGTCGTGTTCCATGCCGGCACCGCGCTCGAAGGCGGCGATGTCCGGGTCAGCGGCGGGCGGGTGCTCGGCGTCACGGCGCTGGGCGATTCGATCCGTCAGGCGCAGCGTACGGCGTATGCCGCGGTGTCGGCGATCCACTTCGACGGCATGCAGTACCGCAGCGACATCGGCCATCGCGCGCTGGCGCGGCGCAGCTGAACGGAAGCCCGGCGCATGGACGAGTCTCCCGCCGCGGGCGCGAATCCCGATCTCGCGGCCATTCGCGCCTGTTTCACCGGACTGCAGCAGGACATCGTCCTCGCGCTGCAGGGGGTCGACGGCGGGACGTTCCGCCGCGACGAGTGGCAGCGCGCCGAGGGCGGCGGGGGCATCACGCTGTCGCTCGAGGGCGGTCCCGTCCTCGAGCGCGCGGGGGTGCTGTTCTCGCACGTGACTGGCCGCAGCCTGCCCGCGTCGGCGACTGCGCACCGGCCCCGGCTCGCGGGCCGCGCCTGGGAGGCGATGGGCGTCTCGCTGGTGATCCACCCGCGCAATCCCTTTGCCCCGACCGTGCACCTGAACGTGCGTTTCTTCGTCGCGCCGGGGAGCGGTGCGCAAGGGGGCGGCGATGCAGCGGCGCGCCAGACCGTCTGGTGGTTCGGCGGCGGCATGGACCTGACGCCCTGCTACGGCTTCGTCGAGGACGCGCGGCATTTCCATTCGACCTGCCGCGACGCGCTCGCGCCGTTCGGAGCCGATCTGCATCCGCGCTTCAAGCGCGCCTGCGACGAGTATTTCTACCTGAAACACCGCCAGGAAGCGCGCGGCGTCGGCGGCATCTTCTACGACGATTTCAGCGACGGGGGTTTCGCGCAGGCATTCGCGATGACCAAGAGCGTCGGCGACCATTTCGTCCCGGCCTACCTGCCGATACTCGAGCGGCGTCGCGAGCTGCCCTACGGCGAGCGCGAGCGCGATTTCCAGGCCTACCGTCGCGGGCGCTACGTCGAGTTCAACCTCGTGTGGGATCGCGGGACGCTGTTCGGGCTGCAGTCCAACGGCCGCACCGAGGCGATCCTGCTGTCGATGCCCCCGCTCGCGCGCTGGCGCTACGAGTGGACACCCGAGCCGGGGTCGCCCGAAGCGCGGCTCTACGCCGATTTCCTCCCGGCGCGCGACTGGCTTGCATGACCGCCCCGACCGACAACCCCGACGCCGCCCGGCGCGCGCGCCTGCAGGACGGCGATCCGAGGCCCGCGGCGCCGGTCGACGGCGATCCGCTGCAGGAAACGCGGCTCTCGGGCAGCCAGGTCTACCGGGGCAAGCTGCTCGACGTCCGCCAGGACCGCGTACGCCTGCCGGACGGCGGGGAGGCCCTGCGCGAATATGTCGTGCACCCGGGCGCGGTGCTGATGATCCCCGAGCTCCCCGACGGGCGCCTGGTCGTCGAGCGGCAGTTCCGCTATCCGCTCAACCGCGCGTTCCTCGAGTTTCCCGCCGGCAAGCTCGATCCGGGCGAGACGGCGCTGGCGACCGCACGGCGCGAGTTGGTCGAGGAGGCCGGATATGCGGCGGTCGAGTGGACGCTGCTCGGCAACGTGCACCCCGTCATCTCCTATTCCACCGAGGCGATCGACCTCTACCTGGCGCGCGGGCTGACGCAGGTCGGATCGCGACTCGATCCCGGGGAGTTCCTGGAGATCGCCACCTACACCGAGGATGCGCTCTACGAGTCGCTCGATGCGGGCCTGCTGACCGATGCCAAGTCAGTCGCCGCGCTGGCGCTTTACTCGCGCTGGCGGACGGCGCCGATGCGGGCCTGCAGCCTGGAAATCACCGGAATGGTGCAAGGCGTCGGGTACCGCGACTGGATGGTCACGGCCGCGGAGGAGGCGGGGGTCGAGGGATGGGTGCGCAATGGCCGCGACGGCCGGGTCGAGGCACGGATCGAAGGCCCGCGCGAGGCCTGCGACCGGCTGATCGGGCGCTGCCGCCGCGGCCCGCGCGCGGCGCGGGTCGACGCCGTCGTCGTCCGGCGCGCAGCGGCCGGGCAGAGGCTCGCCGGGTTCGCGCGGCGCCCCTAGCCGGAACCCCCGGGGGGGGCGGAAGCGCGGCGAAGGGAACGGCCATCCGCTTGCCGCGGTCCGCCGTACGGTGATGAATCCGTTTGACAATCCGGTCGTTCGCCAACATCATTCGCCGGCTGGCGGCGGGGGGCATTCCCGTCGATGCGGGTCGCAAAGTGGAGCACGAGGGAGATTCCGCGCGAACCGCAACGCGATACACAAAAAGCGATACAGGGAAGCAGGAATTCCAACCTCGGAGGATAGTCATGGATCGCAAGGCACCACCCCTCAAGGCCAATCGGCGCAACGTCCTGAAGGCCGGCCTGGCCGTCGGCGCAGCGCAGCTGGCGGGACCTTTCATCATCAATGCGCGTGGCGAGGAGCCGGTCAAGATCGGCCTCGACAATCCGCTCACCGGAACCTATGCGGCCGTGGGCAAGAATGAATTGATCGGTTGCCAGCTCGCCATCGAGCAGATCAATGCCAAGGGCGGCATCCTCGGGCGTCACGCCGAGTTGGTGGTCGAGGACTCGACCAGCGGCGATTCCAGCACCGCAGTGCAGAAGGCGCGCAAGCTGATCGATCGTGACAAGGTCAACTTCCTGCTCGGCAACGTGAACTCGGCGCTGGCGCTCGCGATGGCCGACGTCAGCAGCGAGAAGAAGGTCCTGCACATCGTCCCCGGCGGGCACACCGACGCCGTCACCGGCGCGACCTGTCACTGGAACGTGTTCCGCGTCTGCAACACGACCCAGATGGAAGCGAATGCCGTCGCGCCCGCGCTGATCAAGAACGCCGGCAAGAAGTGGTATTTCATCACCCCCGATTACGCGTTCGGCCACACGCTGCAGTCCGGCCTCGAGAAGGCGGGCACCAGGCTCGGATACACGAAGCTCGGCGCCGATCTGACCCCGCTCGGCACGACCGATTTTTCCTCCTACCTGATCAAGGCCGAGGCCGCGAAGCCCGACGTGATCATCTTCCTGACCCAGGGCGATGACATGATCAATGCGCTGAAGCAGGCGGTGCAGTTCGGCCTCGACAAGCGCGTCCACCTGGCCGGCGCCCAGCAGGAGCTCGAGGCCCTCGAGGGCCTGCCGCCCGAGGCGCGGATCGGGACCTGGGTTTTCGAGTGGTACTGGAATCAGCCGAACGTGCCCCACGTCGCCGAGTTCGTCGCAGCGATCAAGAAGAAGACCGGCCGTGTGCCGACCGCGCGGACGTGGTTCGGCTTCGCGTCGACCTGGAGTTGCGCGCTGGCGGCGAACCACGCGAAGTCGCTGGATGCCATCAAGATGGCCAAGGCGCTCCAGGGCTTCGAGCTTCCGCCCGAAGTCGGCCTGATGCCCGATAAGGCGTTCTATCGCGCCGGGCAGAACCAGCTGATCGGCAGCCTCTTCGTCGGCAACGCACAGGCCAAGGGCTCCGCACCCGACGACCTGTTCCACGTGGCCGAGGTCGTACATGGCAAGGAGGCTGCCGGGACGCTCGAGGAGTCGGGCTGCAAGATGACCTGGCCGGCCTGACCGGTCGGGGTCGCAGACCCGGTGCCCAGGCATCGGGTCACAGCAGTTCATCCAATCGCGCAATGCGCGGCTGCCGCAGTCCCGGCAGCCGCGCGGCTGCGCAGAAAGCCGCCCCGCGCGCAAGGGGGGAGTGACGTCGCATGTCCCAGCTGATCCTGTTCAACCTGTTCAACGGACTGATCGTCGGTGCGTTCTACGCGCTGATGGCCCTCGGCCTGTCGCTGATCCTCAACCTCAGCGGCGTCATCAATTTCGCACACGGGGGCTTCCTCGCGCTGGGCGCGTACATCGCGTACACGCTGATGCCTTACGTGGGGTTCTGGGGTGCCCTGTTGATCGCCCCCTTCCTCACCGCATTTCTCGGCATCATCATCGAGCGGCTGCTGATCCGGCGCCTCTACGGCCGTGATCCGCTCTACAGCCTGCTGCTGACCTTCGGGCTCGCCTACATCTTCGAAGACGTCTCGCGCTACATCTGGGGCGCGCAGAGCGTTCCGTTCATCGTGCCGGGGTTCCTCACCAAGCCGCTCAGCAACTCGCTCTTCTTCCTCACCGGCTACCGGGTGTTCATGGTCGTCCTGGTCGCCATCGCCGTCGCGGCGCTGTTCTACATCCTGAACCGGACGCGGCTGGGGATGCGCATCCGCGCCGGCACGATGGACCTCGAGACGGTGTCGACGCTGGGCGTCAACGTCCGCGTGCTGCGCAACCTCAATTTCGGACTCGGCATCTTCCTCGCCGGTCTGGCCGGCGTGCTCGCGGCCGGGCTGCTCGGGCTGCAGCCGACGATCGGCACGTCGCTGATCATGCCGAGCTTCGTCGCCATCATCGTCGGCGGTCTGGGCAGTCTGCCGGGGACGCTGCTGGGCGGGCTCCTGATCGGCGTGGCTTCGGGCCTGACGACGGTGTTCTTCCCGTCGGCGACCGAGGCGGTGATGTACGTGATGATGGGACTCGTGCTCCTGCTGCGCCCGCGCGGCCTGCTGGGCGAAGAAGGGAGACTGTGATGAAAGGTCCTGGGCAACGAAGCACCAATGCGCTGGTGGTGCTGATTCTGGCGACGATGCCGTTCTGGATGCAATACGTGGGCGGCTATACCGAGCTCGCCACGCAGGTCCTGGTGATGGCGCTGGCCGCGATGTCGCTCAATTTCCTGCTCGGGTTCACCGGAACGCTTTCATTCGGCCACGCGGCGTACTTCGGGCTCGGCGGATACGGCGTTGCGATGATCATCAAGTACATCGCGCCGAGCACGCCCCTGGGCATCCTGGTGGGGGTGGCCGTCGGCACCATCGCGGCGATGGTGATCGGAGCGCTGATCATCAAGCTGCGCGGCGTCTATTTCGCGATGGTCACGATCGCTTTCGGGCAGGTGTTCTTCTTCATCGCCTTCCGGTGGAACTCGGTCACCGGCGGCGACGACGGGCTGACCAACTGGAAGCGCCAGGCGCTCGACCTGGGCTTCACGCGCGTCGAGCTGCTGGACCATGCGTTGACGTTCTACTACTTCGTCCTGCTGATCTTCCTGCTCGCGGCGGCATGCATGGCGCTGATCCTCCGCTCGCCGTTCGGGCGCACGCTGCTCGCGATCCGCGAGAACGAGCGCAAGGCCCGCTTCCTCGGCATTCCCGTCGAGCACCACCTGTGGCTGTCGTTCGTCATCTCCTGCGCCTTCTGCAGCCTCGCGGGCACGCTGTACGCGCTGCTCAACAACTTCATCGACCCGCGGGCGCTCTACTGGGGGCAATCGGGGAACTTCGTGATCATGGCGGTACTGGGCGGCATGCGCTCGTTCTGGGGGCCGCTGGTTGGCGCCGCGATCTTCGTCGTGCTGCAGGATTTCATCTCGAGCCGCACCGAGAACTGGATGTCGTTCGTCGGCCTGTTCTTCGTGCTGATCGTGCTGTTCTTCCCGCGCGGCGTGCTGGGAATGATCCGCCGCAGGAGCAGCCAATGAGCCTGCTGCGTGTGGAAAACGCGACCCGGGCCTTCGGCAGCCTCGTCGCGGTCAACGACGTCTCCCTCTCGGTCGCCCCGGGCAAGTTGCAGGCCGTCATCGGACCCAACGGCGCCGGCAAGACGACGTTCTTCAACCTGATCAGCGGTTTCTTTCCGCCGACGTCGGGGAAGATCTATTTCGACGGCAAGGACGTGACGGGTCTCGCACCGCACCAGCGGGTGCAGATGGGCATGGCGCGCACGTTCCAGATCACCGAGATCTTCCCGGAGCTCACCGTCCGGCAGAACCTGCGCATCCCGGTCGAGGTCGCGGCGGGACTGCGGCTGCGCCCATGGATCTCACGGCGGATGCGCGACGAGATCGATGCCAGGGTCGTCGAGCTGATGCTGCAGGGGAATCTGGAGGACAAGGCGAACCGGCTGGTCGGCGAGCTCTCGCACGGCGACCAGCGCGCGACCGAGATCATGATGGCGCTGGCATTGAAGCCGCGGCTGCTCCTCCTCGACGAGCCGACCGCGGGCATGGGGGACCAGGAGACCTACGACATCACCCGGCTGATACGCAAGCTGCACCGCGAGCAGAGCCTCGCGATCGTGCTGATCGAGCACGACATGCGCGTCATCTTCCACCTGGCCGACCGGATCATGGTGCTGACCGAGGGCCGGGTCCTCGCCGACGGGACGCCCGACGAGATCGCGGCGGACGAGCGCGTGCAGGCGGCCTACCTGGGAGAATCGCATTGAACGTGCTCGAAGTCGAAGGACTGCATACCTACTACGGCAAGAGCCACATCCTGCACGGTGTGAGCCTGGTCGTTCCGGAGGGCAAGATCGTCGCCCTGCTCGGCCGCAACGGCGCGGGCAAGTCGACGACGCTGCGCAGCATCATCGGCCTGACGCCGCCCCGCGAAGGCGCGATCCGCGTGTTCGGCCACGCGACGACGCACTGGGCGCCCGACCAGATCGCGGGCCTCGGGCTCGGCTACGTCCCCGAGGGGCGCCGCATCTTCCCGAACCTGACCGTCGAGGAGAACCTGCTGGTACCGATGGCGCGGCCCGGTCCCTGGACGGTGCGGCGGGTCTTCGAGTCGTTCCCGCGGCTTGCCGAGCGCAAGAGCAACAAGGGCAGCCAGCTCTCGGGTGGCGAGCAGGAGATGCTCGCGATCGCGCGCACGCTGATGCTGAACCCGAAGATTCTCGCGCTCGACGAGCCCTCGCAGGGGCTCGCGCCACTGATCGTCCGCGAGGTCTTCAACATCGTCACCGAGGCCCGCAAGGAGGGGGTCTCGGTACTGCTGGTCGAGCAGAACGTCCGGGCGACGGTGGCGATCGCCGATCACGCCTACGTGCTCGACAACGGCAGCATCGTCTATTCCGGACCTGCAGCCGAATTCGCGAAGGACGAACAGCGCGTGCGCGCGCTGGCCGGCGCCAGCGCGGAGAAGTGGGAAATGGAAGACTGAGCTTCCGGCCGGGCGCGCGGACGCTCCCCCGGCCGGCGCGCTCAGCGCAGGTCGAAGATGTCCTTCCATGCGGCGTAGGACGCCGCGGCCGACCAGGGCAGCGCGAGCAGCAGTCCCAGGCCGTTGGTCAGCAATCCCAGCAGCAGCAGCACGAACGACAGCGCGCCGTAGACGACGAGCGGGGCCGGGTTTCTGCCGAATGCCGCGAAGCTCTGCGCGAAGGCTTCGCGCAATGGCGCACCGTCGAACAGCGCCGCGAACGGCACGAAGGTCACCGGCAGCGACACCAGCATTCCTGCCGCATAGGTGACGATCAGCGCCGTCGCCGACACCGAGGCGTTCGCCGCGGGCGACAGCATGTCGATGCCGCCCACCTGCAGCGCGACCAGCGCCTCCGCGCCGAAGACCAGCGATCCCGCGATCACCACCGCTGCCAGCGCGCCCGGCGAAGCGCCCGCCACGGCGAGCAGGTGACGGATGCGCGGGCGATCGCCGCGATCGGCCGCGAGGCTCGCGTACAGCAGGCCGCATTCGAGCAGCGGCAGCAGCATCTGCGCGACGGCGATGCCGGCCGCTGGCAGCAGGTTCAGCGCGAGGTTCGCCGCGAGAATGCAGAGCGCGAGCGCCGAGAACGCGAAAGGCCCGCGCTTCCAGAGCAGCATGGCCTCCCGGTACCACTCGAACGCATGGCCGATGCCGACCGCGCGCGGGCGTCGCAGGTTGCGGGGATCGCGGGGCGGCGCCGGGCGCGGCGGGGCGGGGGCGTCGGAAATGTGCGCCGTCCCTGCGTTCAGGCGGTTTCGCCGAGGTAGGCGGCACGCACCTTGGGGTCGTGCAGCAGCTTCGCCGCCTCGCCTTCGAGCGTGATCTCGCCCGACTCCAGCACGTACGCGCGGTCGCTGACCTCCAGCGCGAGCCTCGCGTTCTGCTCGATGAGAAGCATCGTCACGCCCTCGCGGGACACCGCGATGATCGTTTCGAACACCTTCTGGACCATCAGGGGCGCGAGCCCCATCGACGGCTCGTCGAGAAGCAGGAGCCTCGGGCGCGACATCAGCGCGCGGCCGATCGCGAGCATCTGCTGCTCGCCGCCCGACAGCGTGCCGGCCGTCTGCCGGCGCCGTTCCTTCAGCCGCGGAAACAGCGTGAACACGCGCTCGATGTCCTGGCCGATCGCGGCGCGGTCGTCGCGGATGTAGGCGCCCATCGCGAGGTTTTCCTCGATGGTCAGGCCGCCGAACACGCCGCGACCCTCGGGCACCATGACCAGTCCGCGGCGGACGAGCTCGAAGGGGCGCCGCCCGGTGATGTCGTCGCCTGCGTAGCGGACCTTGCCCGAGCGCGCCGGCAGCAGTCCGCAGATGCCTTTCAGCGTCGTCGTCTTGCCTGCGCCGTTGGCGCCGATCAGGCAGACGAGCTCGCCTGCACCGACGGTGAGGTCGATGCCCTTGACCGCCTGGATGCCGCCGTAGGCGAGCGCCAGGCCCTGCAGTGCGAGCAGGGGTTCCGTCGTCCCGTTCATGCGCCCTTGAGGTTCAGCGTCACTTCGCCGCCCAGGTAGGCCGCGATGACCTTGTCGTCCTTCTGGACCTCGGCGGCGGGACCCTCGGCGATCTTCCTGCCGTAGTCGAGGACCAGCACGCGGTCGCAGACGCTCATGACGAGCTTCATGTCGTGCTCGATCAGCAGGATCGTGACCCCGTCGCGCCGGATGTTCTCGAGCAGGCCCCTGAGCGCCGCGGTCTCGGTTGCGTTCATGCCCGCGGCGGGCTCGTCGAGGGCGAGCAGGCGCGGATCGGTGGCGAGCGCACGCGCGATCTCCAGCCGGCGCTGGTCGCCGTACGCAAGGTGCTTCGCGAGGTCGTTCGCGCGGCTGTGGACGCCGACGTACTCGAGCAGCTCGTGGGCGCGCTTCTCGATCGCGCGCTCCTCGGCGAGCGTGCGGGCGTTGCGCAGGATCGCGCCGAACACGTTTGCGCGGGTGCGCACATGGCGGCCGATCATGACGTTCTCGAGCGCCGACAGGTTGGCGAACAGGCGGATGTTCTGGAAGGTGCGGGCAATGCCGCGCGCGGCGACGTCGTTGGGCTTGAGGCCGGCGAGCGGCCGGTCGTCGAAATCGAATCCGCCGCCGTCGGGGCCGTAGATGCCGGTCAGGACGTTGAACAGCGAGGTCTTGCCTGCGCCGTTCGGGCCGATCAGGCCGTAGATCTCGCCGCGGCGGATGGTGAACGAGACGTCGGCGAGCGCCGTCACGCCACCGAAGCGCTTGGTGACGTTGCGCGCGACGAGCAGGTCGGACTGCGCACTCGCCGCCGCCGCGCGCGTGCCCTGCGCCCTATCCACCGTCGGTCCTTCGCTGCAGCTCGCGCTTGCGCACGGCGGAGGGCAGAATGCCCGCGGGACGGAACAGCATCATCAGCACCAGCGCGAGGCCGAAGAGCAGCATGCGGAACACCTCGGGATCGATGAGGGTGCGGCCGAACACCGCCTTCTGCGCCGGGCCCACCGTGTAGCGGAGGACCTCGGGAACGTAGGACAGCAGCAGCGCGCCGATCACCACGCCGAAGACGTTCCCCATGCCGCCCAGCACGACCATCGACAGCACCATGATCGACTCGACGAGGACGAAGCTCTCCGGGCTGATGAAACCCTGCATCGCCGAGAACATCCCGCCGGCGACGCCGCCGAAGGATGCGCCCATCGCAAATGCCAGCAGCTTCATGTTGCGGGTGTTGATGCCCATCGCGCGCGCGGCGATCTCGTCCTCGCGGATCGCTTCCCAGGCGCGGCCGATCCGGGAGTTCTGCAGCCGCAGGTTGACGACGATGACCACCAGCAGCACGGCGAGCAGGAAATAGTAGTACTTGATCGGCGAGCTCAGCGTGTTGCCGAGCACCTGCTGCGTCGTCGCGAAGCTGAAGTCCCCGATGCGGAACGGATCGATCAGCGTGATGCCCTGCGGGCCGTTGGTTAGGTTGAACGGCGACGACAGGTTGTTGAGGAAGATCCGGACGATCTCGCCGAAACCCAGCGTGACGATCGCCAGGTAGTCGCCGCGCAGCTTGAGCGTCGGCGTTCCCAGAAGCACGCCGAAGACGCACGCGAGCGCCGCGCCCAGCGGCAGGATCGCCCAGAACGGCAGGTGGATGCCGAAATGCGGGCTCGCGAGCAGCGCGTAGACGTAGGCGCCGACGCCGTAGAACGCGATGTAGCCCAGGTCGAGCAGGCCGGCGAACCCGACGACGATGTTGAGGCCCAGCGCGAGGAAGCAGTACAGGATCGCCAGGTTGGTGATCCGCACCCATGCGGTGCCGATCCCCGCCAGCACCCAGGGCAGCGCGACGAGGGCTGCCGCGACCAGCGCCACGCCGACCCAGGCGAGCGCAGGGCGGCCGCGGACGTCGAGGTAGCTGCGCATCGCGGGCGGTGGCCTAGGCGCGGTCGGAGACCCGCTCGCCGAGCAGGCCCGACGGGCGGAACACCAGCACGAGGATCAGCACGACGAACGCGAACACGTCCTGGTAGTTCGAGCCGAACACGGCGAGGTGGGGGTCGTTCGCGCAGCGCTGCGCCAGGGCATCGGACCAGCCGGACAGGTGGCAGAGATTCGTGAGTTCGCCGACGTAGCCGGCGCCCAGCGCCTCGATGATGCCCATCAGCAGCCCGCCGAGCATCGCGCCGCCGAGGTTGCCGATGCCCCCCAGCACGGCTGCGGAAAACGCCTTCAGGCCGAGCAGGAAGCCCATCTGGTAGTGGGCGATGCCGTAGTAGCTGCCGTCCATCACGCCCGCGACCGAGGCGAGCGCCGCGCCGATCATGAACGTCATCGAGATGACGCGATTGATGTCGATGCCCATCAGCCCCGCGACCTGCGGGTTCTGGGCCACCGCCCGCATCGCGATCCCCAGCTTGGTGCGGTAGACCAGCAGCAGCAGGCCCGCCATCATCAGGATCGACAGGCCGACGATGCCGACCTGGACGTTGGTGATCGTCGCGCCGTCGGGATTGGGCGTCAGGCGGTAGGTCACCGTCTCGACGATCTGCGGGTACGCAAGCGGGTTGCGGCTCCAGATGATCAGCGCGACGTTCTGCAGGATGATCGACAGGCCGATCGCGGTGATCAGCGGCGCGAGCCGGGGCGCATTGCGCAGCGGGCGGTACGCGACGCGCTCCAGCGTGTAGCCGACGGCCATGCAGACGGGGACCGCGCACAGCGTCGCGATGGCGAGGATCGCCAGCGGAGGCAGCGCCATCCCGGAGCCGGCCAGCACTGCGATCACCGAATAGGCGACCATCGCGCCGATCATCACCACGTCGCCGTGCGCGAAGTTGATCAGCTGGATGATGCCGTAGACCATCGTGTAGCCCAGCGCGACGATCGCGTACACGCTTCCCAGCGTGATGCCGTTGACGAGTTGCTGGATGAAGGTGTCCACGATGATGGGGCCGATTGCGCCCCGCGATTGTCCGGTGTTTGGGCCGCTGGCGGCAAGTGCGAGGGCAAAAAACGGAACGGCGCCCGCTCGGGGCGCCGTTCCGTACCGCAGCCTTCGCTTCCGGTATCGCCGCTTACTTCTTGGTCTCGGCGGGGGCCATCGCCGGCGCAGCCGCGGGGGCCATCGCGGGCGCTGCCGCGGGTGCGGCCGTCGCCGCTTCCTTCATGTAGTCGTCGAACTTGATGCTCTTGCCGCCCTTGACCACGGCGACCGGCGCGAGCTTGCCGTCCTTCATCGTGAAGATCGTGATCTCGGCGTTCTTGCGATCACCCTTGGAGTCGAACTCGATGTGGCCGGTCGCGCCGTCGTAGCTGATCGACTGCAGTGCGGGCAGGTACTTGGCGGGATCGGTCGAGTCGGCCTTCTCCATCGCGGCGATCAGCAGGTTCGCCGCATCGTAGGTGAAGGGCGCGTAGATGATCGGATCGACGTTGTACTTGGCCTTGTAGGCATCGAGGAAGCTCTTCGACGCCGCCTGCACGGGCAGGCCGGCCTGGGAGCAGATGAAGCCATGGGCGTTCTTCTCGCCGGCGAGCTTGTTCATCGTCTCCGTGCAGGCGCCGTCGCCGAAGCCGAACACCGCCTTGACGCCGAGCTCGCGCGCCTGCTTGAGCATCGGGCCGCCGGTCGCGTCCATGCCGCCGTAGAAGATCGCGTCGGGCGCGCGGCCCTTGATCTTGGTCAGGATCGCCTTGAAGTCGGTCGCCTTGTCGCTGGTCTTTTCGCGCGCGACGATCTTGACGCCGGCGGCCTTGAGGGTCTTCTCGACCTCGTCGGCAAGCCCCGCGCCGTAGGCGGTCGCGTCGTCGGCGATCGCCACCTTCTTGACCTTCATCGCTTCGAGGTACTGTGCAACGGCCGGACCCTGCTGGTCGTCACGGCCCACGACGCGGAAGATGTTGTTGAAGCCCTGCTCGGTCAGTTGGGGGTTGGTCGCCGAGCCGGAGATCATCGGGATGCCCGCCTGGTGGTACACGGCGGAGGCCGGGATCGTCACACCCGAGTTCAGGTGGCCGACGACGCCCGCGACCTTGGCGTCGACGAGCTTCTGCGCGATCGTCGGGCCGAGCTTCGGATCCGCCTGGTCGTCCTCGCTCATCACCTCGAACTTGACCGGCTTGCCGCCGATCTTGATGTTCTTTTCGTTGGCCTGGTCGATCGCGAGGTGGACGCCGTTGTCGTTGTCCTTGCCGAGGTGCGCGATTTCGCCGGTCAGCGGGCCCGCCGAGCCGATCTTGACGGTCACCGGTTGTTCGGCCTGGGCTGCAGCGGGGGCGGGGGCGACGGCGGCCTGCTTGGGTTCTTCCTTCTTACCGCAACCGTAAATCGTGATCACCGACGCCGCAACCAGCGTCAGGCCGATCTTGTGGGCGACACGCATCTGATGCCTCCGGAGGGAGAATGGGGGAAAGGGGAAACATAAAATTATGATTCGCCGGGGATCGGGGTGTCAATGCCAGCGTCCTGCCGGGCCGGTCCCACGGTCGAAGGGAACTCGCGCCGGCGTACCGGCGCTTCGGCGGAACCGGCGACGCGCCGTCGGGAGGTGATGCATTCCGTCACGTCCGCCTTGCCCGGCACCCGCGGCAGGGCTAGCCTGCAGGATTTCCCGGGCGGCAGGGCACCGAAGGGAGAAAGGGCGTCCGCGCCGCCCGAAGGGATCGCGGCGCCCGACCGCGGCCGATGAATCCGATCGGGGCCCTCGCCGCATCGAACCGCCGAACGTCGCAGCGTCGCGGTGCCACCCGCACCGCGATCGCCGCGATGCCGTCAAACCGGCCGTGCCCCACCCGGGCGCGAAGGGAGTACAGATGTCCATCCGCATCACGCGACGGCGAGCCGCGACTGCGCTCGCAGTGCTGGTTCTCGTCGGCGGGCTCGCCGGCGCCGTCGCGCTGCGCGCCAGCAAGCACGCAAGCGACGAAGCGGCGGCCGCCAGGGGGCATGCGCCGCCGGTCGCCCTCGAGTTCACCGCCATCGACCTCACCCACGTGACGGACATGCCGCTGGAGCGGTGGCTGCCGGTCTCCGGAACGCTCGAGCCGGTGCGCCAGGCGGTCGTCAAGGCCAAGGTCGCCGGCGACGTCGCCGACCTGAAGCTCCGCGCGGGCGACACGGTACGCGAAGGCCAGCACCTCGCGCGCATCGAGTCGGCAGACCTCGCGTCACGGCTCGCCGATCGGATGGGCGCGCTCGAAAGCGCACGCGCGCAGCTCGCGCTGGCAGACAAGACCCGATCGATGAACGTCCGCCTGCTGCACGACAACTTCATTTCGCAGAACGCCTACGACAACGCCGAGTCCACCTTCGACGTCGCCCGCGGCAACGTGAAGTCGGCGGAGGCCCAGGTGCAGCTCGCCCGGAATGCACTGCGCGACACCGACGTCGTCGCGCCGATCTCCGGGGTCATTGCAAGGCGCCACGTGCAGCCGGGCGAGAAGGTTGCGGTCGAGGCGCCGCTGCTCACCATCGTCGACCTGAAAGCCCTCGAGGTGCAGGCGATGGTTCCCGCAGGCGACGTCCCCGAGCTCGAGCCGGGGATGCCGGTCGAGCTCGCGGTCGACGGTTTCGGCGAGCGGCGCTTCACCGGCAGGGTCGACCGGATCAATCCTTCGACCGAGCCCGGAACGCGCGCGATCGTCGTGCACGTCAGCCTGCCCAATCCCGACGCGGCGCTGCGCGTCGGGATGTTCGCGACCGGAAGGATTGCGCTCGCGGCCGGCGTGCCGACGCCGACGCTTCCGACCGCCGCGCTGCACAGCGAGGCCGGGCAGCCCTACGTATGGACGATCGAGAAAGGCAGGCTGCAGCGCCGGGTGGTCACCACCGGGCGTCGCGACGAGGCGAATGGCCGCATCGAGATCAGGACGCCGCTGTCGCCGCAGCTGCCGGTGCTCGCCGGGCGCTTCGACGACCTGAAGGACGGGGCGCCGGCGATGGTCAAGACGACGCCGTCGCCGCGGGATGCCGCGTCGGAGCGGGCCCGGACTGCGGACGGGATCGTGAAGTCATCCCGGTCGGGGCGCGACGCGCCTCGCGGGTGAGGGAATCGCCATGTGGATCACCCGGACCTCGATCGACAATCCCGTGTTCGCGGCGATGGTGATGATCGGCATCACCGTTCTCGGCCTGTTCTCGTACGCGCGGCTCAACGTCGAGCAGATGCCCGACGTGAGCCTGCCGTTCGTGATGATCCTCACGCCCTATCCGGGCGCCGCGCCCGAGGCCGTCGAGAACGACGTGACCAAGCCGATCGAGTACGCGGTGAACCAGGTGCCCGGCGTCAAGGAGATCCTGTCGAATTCGCTCGAAGGACAGAGCCAGGTGTTCGTCAAGCTGCGCCTGTCGACCGACGTCGCGCAGGCATTGCAGGACGTACGCGACAAGCTCGCGCCGGTGCGCACCGCATTCCCCAGGGACGTCAGGGACCCGCTGGTCAGCCGCGTCGACAACCAGAACAGCCAGCCGGTGATCTCGCTGGCCGTGACGTCGGCGACGACGGGCCTGCGCGAGCTGACGTCGATCACCGACCAGACGATCGTCAAGGGGCTCGAGAACCTGCCCGGCGTGGCGCGCGTCGACGTCAGCGGCCGCGTCGCGCGCCAGATCCTGATCCAGGTCAGGCCGGAGGCGATGGCCGCCCTCGGCATCGGCGTCGACCAGGTGATGAACGCGATCCGCGACGCCAACCAGGACGTGCCCGCCGGGCGCATCACCCGCGGCGCCCGCGACGCGGTCGTCCGCGTCGACGGCAAGATCAGGGATCCGTCGCAGTTCGGCCGCATCATCGTCGCCCAGCAGGGCGGGGGAGCGGTCTACCTGTCGCAGGTCGCCGACGTGATCGACGGCGAGAAGGATCCCGATTCCATTTCGCGCGTCAACGGGCAGCCGGCGATCACGCTCGACATCCAGAAGGCCCAGGATGCGAACATCGTCGAGACCGGGCGCAACGTGCGCGCGGCGGTCACGGCGCTGAAGGCCCGCCTGCCTTCGAACGTCGACCTGCGCATCACCTATTCGAACGCCGACGACGTCGAGCGGGCCGTCGACCGGGTCAAGAGCACGATCGTCGAGGGCGGCCTGCTGACCGTGATGATCGTGTTCCTGTTCCTCGGGAGCTGGCGCAGCACGATCATCACCGGCCTGACGTTGCCCATCGCCGTGATCGCCACCTTCATCGCGCTCCACGCGTTCGGGTTCACCCTGAACTTCATGACGCTGATGGCGCTGTCGCTGACCATCGGCCTGCTGATCGACGATGCGATCGTCGTGCGCGAGAACATCGTGCGGCACCTCGCTTTCGGCAAGGGCCACCTGGCGGCGGCGCGCGAGGGCACCGAGGAGATCGGCCTCGCCGTCATGGCGACGACCTTCGCAATCGTCGCGGTGTTCGTGCCGGTCGCCTTCATGAACGGCGTCATCGGGCGCTTCTTCTACCAGTTCGGCGTGACCGTCGCCGTCGCGGTGCTGGTGTCGCTGTTCGTGAGCTTCACCCTCGATCCGATGCTCTCGTCGGTGTGGCACGACCCGCCCGAGACGCGGTTCAGGCGCATGCCCCGGCTCCGGCGCCTGATGGCGAGAATCGAGCGGCTGATCGACGGCGTCCACGCGGCCTACGGCGGCGTGCTGCGCTGGGCGCTCGGCCATCGCAAGACGGTGCTTGCGATCGCCGTCGGCAGCTTCCTCTCGAGCTTCCTGATCGTCCCGCTGGTCGGCACCGAATTCGTGCCCGAGACCGACCAGGGATTCATTTCGCTGCGGCTCAACACGCCGGTCGGCTCGAGCCTCGAATACACGAACGCCAAGGTCGCCGAGGCCGAGCAGGTGCTGAAGCAGTTTCCCGAGATCGCGATGGCGATGACCACGGTCGGGACCGACGACGGGCGCAACTACGCACGCGTCAACCTCAAGCTGACCGACCGCAGCAAGCGGGATCGCTCGCAGAAGGATCTGGAACGCGCGATCCGCGAGGCGCTGAAGCCGATCCCGGGGATCACGCTCGCACTGGGCTACGACCGGCCGATATGGTTCAACATGCTGGGACCCGACCCGGAGACGCTGTCGCGCCTGGCGCGGACCTTCGCCGACCGGGTCGCCAAGGTCCGCGGCATCGCCGATCTCGAGACCTCCGACAAGGCCGCCAGTCCCGCGCTGTCGATACGGCTCGACAACGATGCGGCAGCCGATCTCGGGATCACCGTCGGGCAGGTCGGGGCGACGATCCGGCCCCTGCTGGCGGGCGACACGATCAGCTACTGGCTGGGCCCCGACGGCCAGAACTACGAGGTCAACGTCCAGCTGTCGAGGAACCACCGGCGGATCGCATCGGACGTCGGGAACCTCTACCTGACGACGAACCGGCGGGGCCCCGACGGGCAGATGCGGATGGTGCCGTTGCGGCAGGTGGCCGACATCGTCCCGTCGACCAGCCCGCAGATCATCAAGCGCGAGGACCTTCAGCGACGCATCGGCATCTATGCCAACGCCGAGGGACGGCCGTCCGGGGATGTCGGCTCGGACGTGCAGAAGATCGCGGACGCGATGCAGCTGCCGCCCGGGTACCGGCTGCAGGCTGCGGGCCAGCAGCAGGACATGCAGGAATCCTTCACTGCGGCGCTGGCCGCACTCGGCCTCGCCGTGATCTTCATCTACCTGATCCTCGCCTCGCAGTTCGCGAGCTTCACGCAGCCGCTCGCCATCATGGCGTCGCTGCCGTTCTCGCTGATCGGGGTCTTCCTCGCGCTGCTCGTGACCGGGACGACGCTAAACATCTTCTCGATCATCGGCTTCATCATGTTGATGGGCCTCGTCACCAAGAACGCGATCCTGCTGGTCGACTTCGCCAACCGCGCCCGCCGCGGCGGTGCGACGCTCACCGATGCGCTGCTCGAGGCAGGCCAGGTGCGGCTGCGCCCGATCCTGATGACGACGGCAGCGATGATCGGCGGCATGCTGCCGCTCGCGCTGGGCTTAGGCGACGGCGGCGAGCAGCAGGCGCCGATGGGCCGCGCGATCATCGGCGGCGTCATCACGTCGACGTTGCTGACGCTGGTCGTCGTGCCGGTGCTCTACACCTGGCTCGACGCGCTGCGCGAGCGGCGGGAGCGCCGCAACGCGGCGCGCGCGGCGTTGCCGGCGCCGCCGCTGCCCCGGGGCGCCGCCGACTGACCGGGCGGCTCCCGCCGCCTCGCCTCCCTCCCCGTTGCCCTGCGTTCCTCCCCTCTCCCCGCCGGCGGGGCGGGGAGGGGCGGTGGATACTGGTTGACCGTATAATTAGACGAGCGTACAGTCAAACGCATGGCACGCCCTTCACGCAACGTCGACGTCCTGCTGCTGAAGGCCGGACGCGAGCTCTTCCCGCAGACCGGCGCTGCCGGGCTGTCGGTGCGCAAGCTCGCGGAGCGCGCCGGCGTCAACCTCGGGATGTTCCACTACCATTTCGGGACCAAGGACGAGTTCGTCAGGCGCCTGCTGCAGCAGCTCTACGACGACATGTTCGCGAATCTCGAGCTCGCGGCCAGCGGGGGGCCGGGCGTCGACGCGCTTCGCGCCGCGCTCTGCGTGCTCGGCCGCTTCGCGCGCGACCATGCGAGCCTGCTCCGGCGGCTGCTGATCGACGCCCTGGCGGGGGAACCGCAGGCCGCTGCGTTCCTGCGCGCCAACGTGCACCGGCACCTGGGCGTGATCCGGCGCCTGATCGAGGATGGGCAGCGCGAAGGCCTGCTGCGGAAGACGGCGCCTGCGCAGGCGCTCGCCTTTGTCGCGGGAAGCATCGCGGCACCGCTGTTCGTCGCCGCTTCGCTGCGCGACCGGGCGCTGGCGAAACCCGGCGTGGCGGGGCGCTTCGCGAAGGAAATCGCGTCCGACGCCGCGATCGCCGAGCGCGCCGACTTCGCGCTGGCCGGCCTTGCCGCGACGCCGGCGCGCGCCGCCGGGCGCAGGAACCGCTGAGCATGCGTCGCGCATCGTTCCTGGCGGTCCTTCCGGTCGTGCTCGCCTGTGCCGGATGCGGCAGCGAGCAGGCTTCGCGGTACTACCCCGGCTACGTCGAAGGGGAGTACCTGCGGATCGCGTCGCCGCTCTCTGGAACGCTCGTGCGACTCTTCGTCGAGCGCGGGAGCGAGGTCGCACAGAACGCGCCTCTGTTCGCCCTGGAGGACGAGCAGGAGCGCGCGGCACGCAGCGAGGCGCAGGCGCGCGTCAAGCAGGCGCAGGCAACGCTCGCCGACCTCGAGAAAGGGCGCAGGCCGCCCGAGGTCGCCGCGGTCCGCGCGCAGCTCGCGCAGGCGCAGGCGTCGCTGGCGCAGAGCGCGGCCGACCTGGTCCGCACGCGCAAGCTGGTGGCCGACAGGTTCCTGCCTCCCCAGCAGGAGGATGCGGCCGTCGCGGCGCACGATCGGGACCGGGCGCGGGTGGCGGAGCTCGATGCGCAGCTGCGCATCGCCAACCTGCCTGCACGCGCCGATGCGATCGCCGCCGCCGGAGCCGAGGTCAAGGCGGCAAGCGACGCGCTTGCGCAGGCCCAGTGGCGCATCGACCAGAAGTCGCAGGCCGCGCCGGCCGCCGGACTCGTCGACGATACGCTCTACCGTCCCGGCGAATGGGTCGCCGCCGGTGCTCCGGTGGTGTCGCTGTTGCCGCCGGGGAACGTGAAGGTCCGCTTCTTCGTCCCCGAGGCCCGACTGGCGACGATCAAGGCCGGCGACCCGGTCGTCGTCCGTTGCGACGGCTGTGCCCACGACATCGCGGCCCGCGTGCGCTTCATCTCGCCGCAGGCCGAGTACACGCCGCCGGTCATCTACAGCCGCGAGAGCCGCGCCAAGCTCGTCTACCTCGTCGAAGCGCGCCCCGACGTTCCCGATCCGGCGCTGCATCCGGGGTTGCCGGTCGAGGTCACGCAGGCGGCGCCCGTGCGATGACCATGCAGCCCTCACCCCGGCCCTCTCCCGCAAGCGGGATAGGGAGCGCCGCCTCGTCTCCGCCGCCCGCCGCCATCGACGTCCACGGCCTTACCAAGCGCTACGGCGGGCGTGCCGTCGTCGACAATTTCTCGATACGTGTCGAGCGCGGCCAGATCTTCGGCTTCCTGGGGCCGAACGGCAGCGGCAAGACGACGACGATCCGCATGCTCTGCGGGCTGCTGACGCCCGACGAGGGCAGCGGCAGCTGTCTGGGCTACGACCTGCGGCAGCAGGCCGAGGCGATCAAGCGCGAGGTCGGCTACATGACCCAGCGCTTCAGCCTCTACGAGGACCTGTCGATCGAGGAGAACCTCGATTTCGTCGCGCGCATGTACGCTGTTCCCGGGCGCAGGCAGGTGGTCGCCGCGACGCTCGAACGGCTGGGACTGACCGCGCGGCGCAGGCAGCTCGCGGGAACGCTGTCGGGCGGATGGAAGCAGCGCCTGGCGCTCGCCAGCTGCACGCTGCATTCGCCGCGGCTGCTGCTGCTCGACGAGCCCACGGCGGGCGTCGATCCCAAGGCGCGCCGCGATTTCTGGGAGCGGATCCACGATCTCGCGGCCGAGGGCATCACGGTTCTCGTCAGCACCCACTACATGGACGAGGCCGAGCGCTGCCACCGCCTCGCCTACATCGCTTTCGGCAAGCTGCTGGTCGACGGCACCGCAGACGAGGTGATCGACCATTCCGGGCTGTCGACCTGGGTGGTCTCCGCCCGCGGCGCCGGCGGCGACCGCGCGCTCGCGCTGCTCGCGCAGCAGTTGCGCGAACGGCCCGAGGTCGACACCGTCATTCCCTTCGGCGTGACCCTGCGCGTCTCCGGGCGCGACGCCGACGTGCTGGCGCGGGTCCTGCAGGACGTCGCGGGCGGGGGTGGATTCGGCGTCCTGCGCACGCAGACCTCGCTCGAGGACGTCTTCGTGAGCCTGATGCAGGGCGCGCCCGACAATGCCGGCTGACGCCTCCATTGCGCGGCCGGCAGGGTTCTCGCTCGCCCGCAGCTGGGCGATCGCGCTCAAGGAATTCGTGCAGATGCGGCGCGACCGGCTGACGTTCGCGATGATCGTCGGCATCCCGATCCTGCAGGTCGTGCTCTTCGGCTACGCGATCAACACGGATCCGAAGGCGCTGCCGACCGCGGTCGTCGACTACGATCACAGCGAGTTCACGCGCAGCATCGTCGAAGGCCTGCGCAACACCGGTTATTTCGCCATCGAGGCGACGCCGTCCTCGGAGGCTGGCGCCGATGCGTTGCTCGACCGCGGCGACATCCAGTTCGCCATCGTCATCCCCGCCGGGTTCTCGCGGGCCCTGCTGCGCGGAGAGCGTCCGTCGCTGCTGCTCGCCGTCGACGCCACGGATCCGTCGGCCGCCAGCAATGCGATCGCTTCGGTGTCGCAGGCGGGATCGACCGCGCTTGCGCACGACCTGACCGGGCCGCTCGCGCGGCTCGCGCAGCCGGCGCCGCCGTTTGGCGTCGACATCCAGCGCCGTTACAACGCCGAGGGCATCACCCAGTACAACATCGTTCCGGGCCTGGTCGGCGTGATCCTGCAGATGACCATGGTGATGATGACCGCCTTCGCGGTGACCCGCGAGCGCGAGCGCGGCACCTTCGAGAGCCTCCTCGCGACGCCGGCGCGCCCGCTGGAGGTGATGGTCGCCAAGATCGTCCCCTACATCGTCGTCGGCTTCGCGCAGGCGGTCATCATCATCGCGGCGGCCAGGGTCCTGTTCGACGTCCCGATGGTCGGCAGCCTGCCTTTGCTCGTCGCGGCGATGATGCTCTATATTGCGGCGTTGCTGGCGCTGGGATTCGCGATCTCGACCGTCGCCTCGAACCAGTTGCAGGCGATGCAGATGACGTTCTTCTTCTTCCTGCCGTCGATGCTGCTGTCGGGCTTCATGTTTCCTTTCCGCGGAATGCCCGTGTGGGCGCAGTGGCTGGGCGAAGTGTTCCCCCTGACCCACTTCCTGCGGATCGTCCGCGGCGTGCTGCTGAAAGGGAACGGCATCCAGCAGATCGCCCCCCATCTGTGGCCGCTGGCTGCATTCCTGGTCGCGGTGGCGGCGATCGCTCTGCTGCGCTACCGGCGGACGCTCGATTGAATCCGCGAAGGGGGAATCGCGCATCCGACGCGACAGGGGCGGGTTTGCTATAATGACCCGCGGTCATTTACCTAAGTTCCAAGCGCAACGCGACGATCGGGACGAGCCCTCGGTCGGGCAGTCGCGGTCCGGGATTGCTCGAAGCAGGGATACCGGCATGAACCCATTCGATTACGAGTTGGCACGCAGCAACATGATCGAGCAGCAGATCCGCACCTGGGAGGTGCTCGACCCGCGCGTGCTCGACCTCCTGCTCGAGGTCAAGCGGGAGGATTTCGTGCCCCCCGCATACCGCGCGCTTGCGTTCGCCGACCTGGAGCTGCCGCTGTCGGCCCGCGCCAGGATGTGGTCGCCGAAGCTGGAGGCGCGCGTGCTGCAGGAGCTCGCGCCCGCCGCATCGGATCGGGTCCTCGAGATCGGCACGGGCAGCGGATATTTCTGCGCGCTGCTCGCGAGCCAGGCGGCCGAGGTGACCAGCGTCGAGATCGATCCCGCGCTCGCGGCCGATGCGCGGGCGAAGCTCGCGCGCAGGGGCCACGCCAACGCGCGGGTCGAGGTCGGCGACGGGGCGCGTGGCTACGGAAACGACACCTACGACGTCATCGTGCTCACGGGCTCGACACCGATCCTTCCAGAGCGCTTCCTCGCGCAGCTGGCGCCGGGCGGAAGGCTCTTCGCCGTCGTCGGCGAGGAGCCGGTGATGAAGGCGCGGCTGCTTCGCTGGAGCGCCCCGGATTCGCACGTTGCCGTCGACCTGTTCGAGACGGTCATCGCACCGCTGGAAAATGCCGCCGCCCCGGCGCGATTCCAATTCTGATCGGCGCTCGCCCGATGAAGCGCATCATGGATCCGGCGACGTCCCAATCCCATCCCCGAGCCCCCACGATGATCCGACTGTCATTCGTCATTGCCGCGTCGCTCGTTGCGTCGCTGCTGCATTGCGCGCCCGTCTCGGCCGAGGACCTGATGCAGATCTATCAGGAAGCCGAGCGCAACGACCCGGCGCTGGCCGCGGCGCGCGCCAACTACCAGGCGACGAAGGAGGCGGTGCCGCAGGCGCGTGCGGGCCTGCTGCCGAACGTCAGCGTGACCGGTGCAGTCAACGCCAACAACTACGACGCGTCGATCCACACCGATCCGCGCGTCGACGTCAATCGGAACTTCTGGTTCGGGGACCTGGCGGTGTCGGCGTCGCAGCCGCTGTACCGCAAGGCGAACCAGGTCGCGGTGTCCGAGGCGAACAAGCAGGTCGAGCAGGCGGATTACACGCTGGAAGCCGCGAAGCAGGACCTGATGCTGCGCGTCGCGGCCACGTATTTCGACATCCTGCTCGCGCAGTTCAACGTCGAGCTCGCCGAGAGCCAGAAGGCGGCCGTGTCCGAGCAGCTCGCCCAGGCCAAGCGCAACTTCGAGGTCGGGGTCGCGACGATCACCGACACCAACGAGGCGCAGGCGGCCTACGATGCGATCGTCGCGCAGGAGATCTCGGCGAGGAACGACCTCGACAACAAGCGCACGGCGCTGCGCGCGATCATCGGGCGCGCTCCGCCCGACCTGAAGCGTCTCGGTCCATCCTTCGAGCCGACGCTGCCGACGCCGAACGTCCTGGATTTCTGGGTCGACAAGGCGCTGGCGGACAACCTCGCGGTGAAGATCGCACAGTACAACAGCGAGATCGCGAGCCTCGAGATCGAGCGCCAGCGCGCCGGTCATCTTCCGACGCTGGATCTCGTCGGCAGCTACGGCGTGCAGGCGTCGAACGGCACCACGCAGCTCGGCGTCACCAGCGACGCGCGCCAGGCGGTCATCGGGCTCGCGCTGACCATTCCGCTCTACCAGGGGGGATTCGTCGATTCCAGGGTCAGACAGGCGATCGCGCAGCAGGACAGCGCACGCCAGAATCTCGAGCTCGCGCGACGCATTGCGCTCTTCGGCGCGCAAACCGGATTCACCGGCGTGAACAGCGCCGTAGCGTCGGTCAAGGCCTTCGAGCAGGCGCTGGTGTCGGCGAACACCGCCTACGAGTCGAACAAGACCGGGCAGGAGGTCGGCGTGCGCACGAACCTCGACGTCCTGAACACGCAGCAGAACGTGTTCCAGCGCCGGCGCGATCTGGCGCAGGCGTATTTCAACTACCTCCTCGGTGTCCTGCGCCTCAAGTCCGCGGTCGGCACGCTGTCGATCGACGATCTCCAGGAGATCAATCGCCGGCTGCAGGGCTGAAGCCCAGCCGCGGCGCAAGCCACGCCCACAGGCGGTCGACGGCGCCGCGATGGGCGGCGATGAAGGCTTCGGCGTTTGCTCGCATGTGCTCGCGCGCAGGCGCGTCGGCGAGCAGTTGCCCCCCGACGCGCACGAGCTCGTCGGCGTCGCCCACGCGCCTTGCGGCGCCCGCGACGACGGCCGCATCGCTGGCCTGCGCGAAGTTGAAGGTGTGCGGGCCGATCAGCGTCGCCGTTCCGGCGGCGAGCGGCTCGATCAGGTTCTGCCCTCCCAGCGGCAGCAGGCTGCCGCCGACGAAAGCCACGTCGGCCGCCGCGTAGTACGCGAACATCTCGCCCATCGAGTCCCCGAGCAGTACGCGGGCTTCCGCCGGGACCGGCGCATCGGCGCTGCGCCGCGCGGAGGTCACGCCCCGTTCACGCAGCAACGCAGCGACCGCGTCGAAGCGCTGCGGGTGGCGGGGAACGATGACGACGAGGGTGCCGGCGGGCAGCGCCCGGTCCGCCCGCGACATTGCATCGAGGACCAGCGCTTCCTCGCCATCGCGCGTCGATGCGATGAGCAGCACCGGCCGGTCGCGCCCGATCGCCGAGCGCAGCTCGCGCCCGCGTTCGCGCAGTGCATCGGGCACCGGCACGTCGAACTTGAGGTTGCCGGTGACCGTCACGTCGCGCGCGCCCAGCGCGTGCAGGCGCTGCGCGTCCGCCTCGGCCTGCGCCGCGACCCCGGCGAGCGAGCGGAGCATCGGCCGCGAAAGCGGGGCGATGCGCGCATAGCCGCGTGCCGAGCGCTCGGACAGTCGCGCGTTGACGAGATAGAGCGGGACGCCTGCCTCCGCTGCGGTGGCCGCGAGGTTGGGCCACAGCTCGGTCTCGACCAGCAATCCGGCGTGGGGCCGGAAACGGGCGAGGAACCGCCGGACGGCGAAAGGGACGTCGTAGGGGAGCCAGGCCTGCAGCACCGCGTCGCCGAAAAGCGCGCGCCCGGTCTCGCGGCCGGTCGCCGTCGTGTGCGTCAGCAGGATCGAAGGCGGGGGATCGCAGGCGCGCAGGCGCTCGACCAGCGGCGCGATCGCTCGCGTCTCGCCGACCGAAACCGCGTGGATCCAGATGCGCCTGCCGGGGCCTGCGCGTGACGGCGGGTCCGCGTAGTGTCCGAAGCGCTCACCGATCCGGGCGCGATACCCGGGCTCGCTGCGCGCGCGCCAGAGCAGGCGCAGCGGAAGCAGCGGCAGCGCAAGCCACCACAGCAGCGTGTACAGCAATCGCGCCGCGCGCTCCATCGGTCAGTCGGGCGCGACGCGCAGCAGCTGACCGGCGGCGGCGAGCACCTCGTCGCGCGAGGGCGGGGCGCCGGCATCGCCGAGATCGCGCGCATGCGAGCCTGCGCAAGCCACGCCGTGGCGCGCGCGGTCGGTCACGCAGAAGATCGCGAGCGTCGGCGTGCGCAGCGCCGCGGACAGGTGGGTGAACCCGGTGTCGACGCCGACTGCGAGCGCCGCCCTGGCCAGCAAGGCTGCAGCCTGGGGCAGCGAGAGCCAGGGCGGGACGATCGCGCCGTCGAAGCCCGCGGCGAGGCGATGGCTGCGCGCCTCCTCCTCCGCGCTGCCCCAGGGCAGTACGCTCGCATAGCCCGCGCGCTCGCAGTGCTCGATCAGCGCCCGCCAGTGTTCTTCCGGCCACAGCTTCTCGTCGCGGCTGGTGCCGTGCAGGATCACGACGTAGGGCTGCCCGGGGATCGACGTCGCGTCGACGGGCGGGTGCAGGTTCCAGCGCGGGATGCCGTCGACCGCGTAGCCGAGCGCAGCCCCTGCGAGGCGCCGGCAGCGGGCGACAAAATGGAGGTCGCGGGGAATCCGGTGGTGGACGTCGTCGCCGAGCGTGGCGAGCGGCTCGCGGATGCTGGCGCGATCGAAGCCGTGGCGCAGGCCGCGCGCCATGCGCGCGATCAGCGCGCCCTTGACCTGCTCCTGCAGGTCGAGCACCGCGTCGTAGCGCGTCTGCCGAAGGCCGTGCGCGAAATCGCGCATCTCGCGCCAGGTCGCGCGCTCGCCGAGCCTGCGGCGCCAGCGGCGCAGGTTGAAGGGTATGACCCTGCGCACGTCGGGGCACATTCCGATCAGCGGGGCGAAGCCGGGTTCGGCGACCCAGTCGATGGTGGACGCGGGCAGCTCGCGCCGGATGTCGGTCGCGACCGCCAGTGCGTAGACGATGTCGCCCAGCGACGAGGGACGGACGACGAGGACGGCGCTCACGGGGCGGTGCTCATTGAACGGCCCGCGCGCTCGCGGCCTTCGCCGCCGCGCTCCCTCGCTGCGGTGCCCGGCCGCAAACCACGTAGAATCGCGCCAGTTCTTCGAATTCGGGGATTCCCGACCTCGCCGTTGCCGATGCGGCCGCGGGGTCTGGACCGTCACCCATGCCCGGGCCCATTCCGATTTCCCTGGTAGTGATCACGCGCGATGCGCAGGACGACATCGCCGAATGCCTCGCGTCGGCGCCGTTCGTCGCGGAGGCGCTGGTCGTCGATTCGGGCAGCGCGGATCATACCGTAGAAATTGCGCGTCGCTCGGGCGCCCGTGTGCTGTCGCAGGCGTGGCTGGGGTTCGGGCCGCAGAAACAGCACGGCGTGCAGATGGCCGCCCACGACTGGGTGCTTTGCCTCGACGCCGACGAGCGCGTGTCGCCCGGGCTCGCGCGGTCGATCGCGGCGCTGCTCGCCGGGCCCGCACCTGCGCACCCCGCCTATGCAGCGGCGCGACGAAACCGTTTCCTGGGACGCTGGCTCGCGCATGGCGAAGGCTACCCGGACTGGACGACGCGCCTGTTCGACCGGCGCCGCGCGCGCTGGAGCGACGATCCGGTCCACGAGCACGTGATCGTCGATGGCCGGGTCGGTCGCCTGGCGGGCGACCTGATGCACGCCTCGGCCGAATCGATCGAGCGCTACGTCGCGAAGCAGAACCGCTACACGACGCTGCAGGCCGACATGCTCCACGCGCGCGGCAAGCGCAGCTCCGCGCTGGCGATGGTCGCGGCCCCCGCGGCGCGGTTCCTCCGCTTCTACGTCTTCAGGCTCGGCTTTCTCGACGGCGCCGCGGGCTTTGCGCACATCGCGATCGGCGCATTCGCCAGCTTCCTCAAGCACGCCAAACTGCGTGCCCTCGACCGGACCCTCCCGCGGCCATGACCTCGATCACGTTCAACGGAAAGCGCGTCCTGGTGACCGGCGCGGCCGGTTTCATCGGCATGCACGCCGCACGCGCGCTGCTCGATTCCGGCGCCGAGG
>JAJXTF010000180.1 GCA_021784125.1 Pseudomonadota bacterium
ATCGCGGATGCACGCGCGGGCGATGGCAATGGCGATGTGCGCTTTTGCCGGCGCCGGAGCCGCCCACCAGCACGACATCGGTCCGTATCGGTGCCTGGCGCATCAAGCTCGCGATGGCTTCCGCATGCCCGTCCCAGTATGTGTTCGCCCTCGCGCACGCGCGGCTGCGAAGTACGGCCATCTGAGCCACGAACGGGACACCGCACAGCTCCGACGCTCCCGGACAACGCTGCCCTAGGCGATGACGCAGCAACGTTGCCAAAGCCACCCTCTTTGCGATGAAGCACCGAACCGCTCCGCAAGATCGGACCGCGGCAGCGACGAGGCCGGCCACCAAACCGGAGGCCGACCCATGCTGGGTCGGAGCTACTGCCGCTCGCCGCTGTCGCTTGAAACCCCACCCGGTCTGCCGTACCCTTCTTTTCCTGGCCATTCTTCGCAGCCAGGCGCGCCTCGGGTGCGGCGACCCAGTGGGCGGAAAGGACCGCTGTTATGCAGTGGGTATTTGTGGTACTGGGCCTTTTCGCGGCACTCTCCGAACTGCACAGCGGCACCTTTTACCTTGCGGGCGTTGCCGTCGCGGCGTTCCTCACTGCGCTTGCCGGCATCTGGATCGCGCCCGGTTTGCTCCCCTACGTCTTCCCCGCGTTCTGCGTCGCTCTGCTACCTGCAATCGTATTCCTGCGCCGCCATCTCGCTCGGGATCGTGCGCTTCCCGACGCCGACATCGGTCAGCTCGTAACGGTGGTCGATGTCTCCGTCGAGACGCGCCGTCTGGCCGTCTCCTATCGCGGCTCACGCTGGGAAGCGATCGTCGATAACGGCCCGCTACCCGCGCCCGGCCAAGTCGCTATCATTACCGCTAAGACCGACAATCTCCTGCACCTCACCGTCCCGGCAGAGGCGAAGCGCAACTGAGCGGGAGCACTCTCAAGGAGAGCTGCCATGCCGACCATGTATCTCACCGATCTGATCGTCGCCGTTCTCCTGTTTCTGCTCGCGCTTGCGATCCTTCGCGGCGGGGTCAAGATCGTGCCGCAGCAGCGCGCCTGTGTGGTGGAGCGCCTCGGCAAGTTCCATCGCGTCCTGCCGCCTGGTCTCAATCTCATCGTTCCCTTCGCCGATCGGGTGGCTTTCCTGTTCGATCTGCGCGAGGTGCCAACCGAGGTGCCGGCACAGGTCTGCATCTCCCTCGACAACACCACGCTCACGGTCGACGGTTTTCTTTATTTGCAGATCACCGACCCGGTTAAGGCCGCATACGGATCGAGCAATCCGTTCGTCGCCGCCATGCAGCTCGCCCAGACCTCCATGCGCTCAGAGATCGGCAAGCTCCACCTCGACCAAGCGCTTTCCTCGCGCCAATTGCTCAACGCCGCCGTTGCGACCGCCGTTGACGAGGCAGCCATGAACTGGGGGATTAAGGTCCTGCGCTACGAGATCAAGGACATCACTCCGCCTGAAGAAATCCTGCGGGCGATGGAACTGCAGATCACCGCCGAGCGCGAGAAGCGCGCTCAGATCGCCCGTTCGGAAGGACAGCGCCAGCAGCAGATCAACACGTCCGAGGGTCAGCAGCAGCAGGAGATCAACATCGCGAATGGGCGCAAGCAGGCCGAGATCCTGCGCGCCGAAGGTGAGGCGCGCGCCATCCAGCTCGTCGCCGAAGCAACCGCCACGGCCATCAGCACCATCGCAGCGGCCGCCGTGGTGGAGGGTGGGATTGAGGCGCTGCAGATGCAGCTTGCCAAGGACTTTATCGACCGTTGGGCCAATCTCGCCAAGGCGAGCACGACGCTTATCGTACCGGCTGATCTCGGGAATATCGGTGCCATGGTCGGCACCGCTCTCTCGATCGTTAAGGGTAGCTCTAGACTCGCCCCGTCCGTCGCTCCGCCTACGGCGGCCGGCTCGGTTCCCACCGCGGGCTCGGGCAGCTGACTGCAGTTTGCGCCTGCAATGGCGGTAACGGCAGAGTAAGGGTCGCGGCGCCAGCACGGACGTTTCTGGCTGACGGGGGCGCAGGTTACGGGGTCAGGGCGCCTGGCGGGGGAGGCGCTTGACCCTGTGCTTCTGGTAGGTGGTGATCGTGCGGGCGAGCGGCAGGCGCGGATCGAAGCGCAGGCCCTCCAGCACGATCCGGATCTTGTCCTCGGCCGAGTGGTGCTTACGGGTGGCGCGGCGGATGTCACCTCGTAGGCCGGGCGGGCCGCGTCCGCCCCGGCGCGGGCCTGCGCTTCCAGCCGGGCGCAGGCAGCATCGAGTTTGGCCTTCAGCGTCGCGCGCCGGGCGATCTCGACCGGCAGCGCCTGCGGGTCGTCAGCTTCGGCATCGGCCGCCTCGGCCCGCGCGGTCAGCGCCGTGATGTCGGCGGCAACCTTCGCACGCAGTTCCCTGGCCCGATCATAACGCACCGAGCGGATCTTCGAGGCATTGGCGTCGATCTTGGTGCCGTCGATCGACACCGTGCCGACCCGCGGCTTGGCTTGCCACGCGTGTCCGTCGGCAGCAGCGGCGTCAGTCGCGAAAACTGCCGCTCGCTCAGCCAGAATACGTCGCTCATCCCCGCATCTCCACCACCGGGGAACGCGAATCACGACACGCCGCGCCGCATCAACCACTTTATGGGTCCGGACTCTAGGGCACAATGTCAGACAACCTTCTCAAACATCCTCTGAGCGACACACGCTGCGCACAACATTGACAGATGTGAACTGGCAGGTTACAGAAATTACATTCGAGGCATCTGATGGAGCGCACCTCAGATGACGCAAACGACTCCGAGCCTGTCCATCGTAGACAATCTAGGCACGACCAACGTTGCCCCTCCCGATCCGATGATCGCGGTTGGAATGTCCGGGATCGTAACGACCGATAACGCAACCGTCTCGTGGTTCGACGGACAAGGAAACCTGGTCGGACAAGAAGCGTCCTATAATTTCTTTCTCCCAGTCGGCGGGGCGGGAGGCGACATGCGCGTCGTCTACGATCGCTTCAACGACCGCTTCGTTGTCATGTCACTCGCAAATGGCACGACCGGCAATGCCGATATGCCCATTGCTGTCTCGAAAGACGGCAATCCAGCCGACGGCTGGTACTTTGGCACCGTCGATGTCGGGTCTGCGGCGTTGTTGGATTACCCGGCCGTTGTCGCCACTGGCAATGCGATTGAGGTGCAGGCTAATGAGTTCAGTACAAGTGGCACCTATGTTGCCAGTGACCTCTTTTCCATTCCGACCGGCCTTGGCGTCGGCGGGTTCTATGACGGCGGTCCACTCGCCAAGCCAACCGAACTCACATCGACCGTTACCGGGACCGCCATCGGCGAGCCCGTAGAGCCCGAGGGTACCGCTGCCGCGTCGAACGTGATCTACCTTTATGATGGCGCCGGATTTGGCACCCAGGCCTTTGGCGGCGTCTATTACGGAGATGCGTATTTCGAGAAGGTGGTTGGCACGACAGTCACGCAGGAGATGGTTAGCTTTACGGGATTTCCCGCCGAGAATTATTCGAGCTTTCCCTATCCGACCCAGCCCGGCACGACGACGACAATCACGACCGAGCTGGGGGAAAACGCTGTACTCGCCGGCGGCTTTATCTATGCAGTCCAGCCCTACGTACCCGCCTCCGGGCCCGATGCCGGCGTGCTGACGACACACTGGATGAAGGTGGATCCAACCAACTGGACCATCGTCGATCAAGGCGACGTCAGCGGTGCAACGCTCGGCGCGGGAGTCGCGACTTTCGACGCAACGATCGCGGCCGACACGAGTGGTGATTTCGCAATCAGCTTCACGGCAAGCGGGCCGTCGCTCTATGCCGGTAGCTACTATGTGCTGCACCGGGCGACTGATCCACCGGGGTCGGTGGAGGCGCCGGGCACGCTCCACGTGGGTGTCGCTCCCTTCGACGTCACCTCGATTACCGGCGGCCGTAACCGCTGGGGAGACTACGAGCGGACCGTGATGCCGGATCCGCACGCATCAGATACGTTCTGGCTGTTCGACCAGTACGCTGCGACCCCTACGGCCTCTGGCGTCGGCGTGTCCGGCGAGACGCTTGGCCAGTTTACAGGCTCGTCTGCCTGTTATTGCTCCGGTACGCGCATCGCGACCGCGCGCGGTCGCGTCGCCGTGGAGGCGCTGCGCGAGGGCGACCTTGTCATCACCGCCGGGGGTCGCCTGGCGCCCATCCGCTGGCTCGGCCACCGCCGCACCAGCCTCCGCCAGCACCCGCGCCCGTTCGACGTGATGCCGGTACGGGTGCTGGCGGGTGCGTTTGGCGAGGGCCTGCCGTGTCGTGACCTGGTGCTGTCGCCGGACCATGCGGTGTTCGTGGATGGGTATCTCGTGCCGGTCCGCCACCTGGTGAACGGGCAGAGCATCGTGCAGGAGATGCGCGAGGCGATCACCTACTGGCATGTGGAAGTAGACCGCCACGACGTGATCCTGGCGGAGGGCCTATCGTGCGAAACGTATCTCGACACCGGCAACCGTGACGCCTTCGAGAACGACGCGGGCGCGATGGCGCTGCACCCCGAGTTCTCGCCGCAAGACTTCGCACGACAGGTGTGGAAGGAGCATGGCTGTGCGCCGATCCTGGTTGACCCTGCGGAACCCACGCTGCGGGCGCTGCATACACGGGTGCTTGCGGCCGCTACACGTGCGCCAAGACAGAGTGGACGTTCGTCGGCGGCGTGGACGGCGTTTGAGCGAGTGGCCTCGGCTTAGCGCGGCTACTTAGCCGATCCGCAATAGGCGGTTCCGGTTCAGGGGACCACGTATCTCGAGCCGTCCAAGCGCAGATCGGTCCGTCGACGAATGCTTTGCACCTGCGCCATGCGAGTGAGTCTTCCTACCATCTGACTGAGGCACGCGCGACGGGCTGGCACGGCGGCGCGCAGGCGTATCGGCGCCCGCCACCGACTCTCTGGCGCACGCGATCGGCCTGGCTATCGAAGGCGACAGTGACGGGGTTCGCCACGGCGCCCATGTGGGGCTGCCGCGACGCAGAGCATGCTACCCATTGCCCGCCACCATCATGCCACTGCCGCGGGAAACCCATTGGCAGCGTGCAGTTGGACGGTTCTAAAAACCTCGCCCCGTGACCGGATTTCTGATTCCCTTTTCGTGGCGGTGCGAGGGACGAATCGATGCGCGGGCAACCCGGGTTCTTCGATGTCGACGAGCGGTTGCAACGGCTGACGGACCTTGGCGACCAGTTGCTGGCCTTCGCCAAGGTCGTCGATTTCGAGACGTTCCGGCCCGAACTCGCAAAGGCGCTGGCCTATTCGGACGGGTCGCAGGGTGGACGACCGCCGTTTGATCCGGTGGTGATGTTCAAGGTGCAGGTGATCCAGGCCGCGAACAATCTCTCCGACGAGCGCGCGGAGTTCCTGATCAACGACCGGCTGTCATTCATGCGATTTCTCGGGCTCGGCCTTTCCGACCGCGTGCCCGACGCGCGCACGATCTGGCTGTTCCGGGAGAAGCTGGCGAAGGCGGAGGCGATCAAGCCGCTGTTCGCGCGGTTCGACGCGGCGCTGCGCGCGGCCGGCTACATCGCCATGGGTGGCCAGATCGTCGACGCCTCGCTGATTTCGGCGCCCAAGCAGCGCAACACTGAAGCCGAGAAGGCGGCGATCAAGGAGGGGCGAGTTCCCGAGGACTGGAAAGCCAAACCGGCTAAGCTCGCGCACAAGGACCGGGATGCGCGCTGGACCGTCAAGTTCTCCAAGGCCAAGCCGAAGCCGGACGGATCGCTCCCGCCCGTCGACATCGCCATCCCGACCTTCGGCCATCAGAACCACGTCTCGATTGACCGCGAATACGGGCTGATCCGGCGCTGGGACGCCACCGACGCGGCAGCCTACGAAGGCGCGCGTTTGCGCGAGGGGCTGCTCGACAAGACCAACACGGCGAGCACGGTCTGGGCCGACACGGCCTACCGCTCGAAGACCAACGAGGAGTTCCTGGAGAAGAATGGCTTCGTCAGCCGCATCCATCGCAAGAAGCCGCCGGGTCGCGTCATGCCGGAAACGACGCGACGCGCCAATGCGCTCAAGTCCAAGGTCCGCTCCAACGTCGAGCATGTGTTCGCGGTGCAAAAGGACAAGATGGACCTCTTCATCCGCACCATCGGCATCGCCCGCGCCAGGATGAAGATCGGCATGGCGAACCTGGTCTACAATAAAAAGAGGCTCGTCTTCCTCGACCGCCTCGCCACCGCCTAAGGCGCGGCGTGCGGCCCGAAGCGGCCGCGCCGCCCTGCAACACCGTCGTCCCCGCGGCCGGTAAAGCGCCGTCCCCCTCGCCACCGCCACATTCGCACACCGTCAGCGCCGAAACGCCGTTATATAGAACCGTCCAGTTGCGTCGTCTTGCGGCGGATTTTTGCGGTCGCGATGGTGGCTGGCGATACCGGAGACGGTCTCTGATGGGCTCCTGAGAGCCTTCGGGGCGTGCCTCTCTGAGGCCCGGTTTTCCGGCGCGGTTCAGGGCATCGC
>JAJXTF010000181.1 GCA_021784125.1 Pseudomonadota bacterium
TTCTGCTGGGTCGCGAGCTGCGCCATCCGCAGTGCATCCTGCGCGGCGAGTGCCTTGAGTTCGACGCGCAGCACGGCCTCCGATTCCGGCGGTGCAAATCCGCCTGCCGCGCCGCGGCGCGCGATCGCAAGCAGCCACGGTCGCGATGTGATCTTCTCTGCGACGAGATAAGAGAGGAGCTCGGCCGAGGCCTCGTCCATTTGGTGCGCATTCTCGATCTCGATCAGCGCCGACGCGGGAAGCACTACCTCGAGGAATGCTGCCACGGTCTCGTGCAATTTCGCCCGGCGATTCTTCTCGGCCAGCAATCCGATTTCCGGCGTTTCTCCGACCTCGACGCCGAAAGCGATCGCGATCAGCGGCAGCCATGGCGCGAGGTCGGGTGCCCGGGCGGTCAATTCCTCGCGCAAGCGCTCGACAATCCCCGCGTCCGGGGCATCGCGCCCGATTTCCATCGCCTCGCGCAGCAGCTCGCGCCACAGCGCATAGGGAACGGATGCCGTATACGCTTCGCAGGTCGCGTGGAGCTTCCGGAATCCTGCCGCGGCGTCGCGCAACGCCTCGAGCAGGCGGGTCTTGCCCATCCCCGCCTCGCCGACGACGTCGATCAGTCGACCGGCTCCCGAGCGCGCGCTGGTGTACGCCTTACGGATCACGCCGAGTTCGGCGTTGCGGCCGGTCAACGGCAGACGCGGCTCCGAGGTCTGCCGCGCCTTTGAACCAAGTGCGCGACCGACCGACCACGCCTGCACCGGCTCCGCCTTGCCCTTCACTGCGAACGGCTCGAGCCGGGTGACCTCGAACAGCGTGCTCGAGCGGTCCAGCACGTCACCCGTCGCGTAGATTGCGCCCTGCTCGGCCTTGGCCATCAACCGCGCGGTGAGGTTCACCGCGTCACCCATGACCGTGTAGGTGCGCCGGTATGCCGGGCCGATGTCGCCTGCGAACACGGCGCCACGATTGACACCGATCCGGATCGGCAGTGGAAGGTCGCTGGTCGCGATCTTGCGCAAGGCGAGCAGCATCCGCTCCTCGTCGCTGCCGCTCACCTTCGGCGCACCGGCAGCCAGGATCAGCTTGCCGCCATCGGCGTCGACGTCGGAGGCGAGGAACGTGACGTCCTGTTCCTCCGCCGCGGCTTCGACAGCTGCCATGACACGCTGCAATGCGTCGGCGGCCGCCTCCGGGCCCTGCTGCTCGATCAGAGTGTCGGTGCCTTCGAAACGGATGAACGCGATCGTTACCGGACGATGCTCGGAGGTGCCGCCACCGGCCATGACGTGCTCGCGGATCGACGGCGAAAGGCATCGCGCCAGCGTGTCGGGAGCCAGCGCAGGTCGTGCCGCAAGCGGGACTCTTTCGGCGACGCCGGGCGGCTCCCGCTGCAGCAGCGCACCCGGCGCCTTGGCATCGCCCAGGCAATCGGGCGGAAGCACCGCTGCGGTCTCCGCGGTGACCAGGACCTCGTCGGCGTCAGCCGCCTTCTCCGCCGACGCCAGGCGACTCCAGCTCGGCCCCACGGGCAGCATTTCCCGATGGGATGTCCCGACCGCAAAGAAATGGAATTGCCCCGAATGCACGCCCTGCGACACCTGCAGCGTGATCGTGGCGTCGGGAAGTTCGATGTTGCCGACCCTGCGCAACGCCTCGCGCATTCGCAACGCGGCGCGACACCCGCGCAACGCGTGACCTTCGCCGTCGAACCACAGCAGCAGGGCATCACCGCCGAACTTGAGGAGGCTGCCGCCGTTCTCGTAGGCGACCGACAGCATCGCCTCGAATACGCGGCCGATCGCATCGGTGATCTGTTCGGCGCCCTCGCGCCCCTTGCGGGCAAGCGATTCGGAGAGCTTCGTGAAACCGGAAACATCGGCGAACGCCGCTGTCCCCGTGGCCGCCCACCATTGACTTCCAGGATCGTCGGCGAGGTGCTGCTGCAGGATCCGGGGGACGTAGAGCGCGGCGCGGTCCGCGGCAGGCTCGGGACTTCGCACCGTCGATGAGTCCGGCTGTGCCGAATCGGTGTAAGTCTGCGGCGTCATCTCGATACCAGTCTATCGCCGATCGGCACGACTCGAATCCGAATTCGAGTCGATGACCGCGGGACGCGACAACCCGATCGTCCATGTCGGAACTTCTTACAATCCAGCGATCCACTCGGCCGTGGTCTGCAATTAGATCGCACTAAATCTCTTTTTTTTCATGTACTTGTACACAGAAATCGAGGGCGGGCCCAATATTTGCTGACATCAACTGCTCAGGTGGAATCGTAGCCCGGAGTCGCGTTGCCCGCAGGGCGGATGCGTCTTGGCGGCGCGTCCGCCACGAACCGGGGGATTGATGATGTGGAGCCGAATCAAGTCGATCGCTGCACCAAGCATCGGGATGGCGCTCGTTTGGCTTGCCGGCGTGGGCACTGCCAACGCCATCCTGGTGCGAGGAAGCATCGACCCCCAGTTCAGCACCTCCGGCACCACCCTCGGCGATCTCTACTGGACGGCCGACATCGAGTTCGACGTCGCGGCCGGATGCCTCAAGCCGGGCACCGTCACGTGCAGCGTTTCGAGCCTGCAGGTGAGTGGAACCGTGCAGTACAAGCCGAGCTCCGGTACGCCGGGACCCGTGCTCAAGGTCGATTTCCTCACGTTCGACCCTTCGCCCCCGACCTCGCTCAGCTTGGCCGTCAACAGCGAGAACACCATCGTCGGCATCGGCAGTAGCGCCATCGGCTTCGACAGTGTCGACATGCGACCGCCGCTCGACATCGGCAACGTCTGGGTTCAGTTCTTCCTCCTTGGAACCGATCCGAATTTTCCGAACGCGACGTTCGCCTCCGGTGGCCTGATCGTGCAGCCGTGCACCGGCGGCACCGATCCCGACGAGAATCGGGAAAGCGCGACTGCCGAGGAAAACGAGAACGAAGATCACGAAAGCATCGGCGCCTGCAACGCGTCGACCTCGCCTGATGGCGGATTCGCTTCGAGCGTTCTCGGCCGCGTCACAATCGCCCAGGTTCCCGAGCCGGGATCCGCGTGGCTGGTGATCGGCGCCCTGCTCGCCGCGGTCCCGCTGGTGACCCGGCGCCGGCAATCGGCCTGAGAATCCGCTGAAGGCAGCTGCCCCGCCGGCGCGGCACCTGCGAGGCTTCGCAAGGTTCACTGGGCGCGGACTGCGCATGCGCATCTAGGCGAGTTCGGGCTCAACGCGCATCGCAACGACCGCGGATGCCAACTTGATCGCCTCGCCGACATCCGTAGTCGCGCCCTCCGCCCACGCTTTGTCGTACGCCGCCTCGCCGAGTGTACTGCGAAGTGCGGCAGTCGCATCGCTCCAGCGTCTCTCCGCGAGCGGCGAGCGCGGCAGCCACAGATTTCTGCGCTGGGCATCGGCCACCGAGTAGAGTCGCACCGCCGTCTCGGGGTTTCCCCGGTCAGCGACCAGCAGCGCGTGGTCCTCGAGGCATCCGAGCATCTCGGCGTACATGTCGAAAGCCTGGAACGCGCGCAACGCAGCGCCGAGCCGAGTCGGTGCGTCCTCGAAATCCCCCGCGGCGAGATCGGCCTTCCCCAGCCACCACTGCGCCGTTGCCTCGCCACGCTTGTCGCCGACCTCCCTGCAGATGTCGTGCGAGCTTCCGAGCCGGGCGCGCGCGAGATCGATGTCGCCTGCTTGGAGTGCGAGCACGCCCAGCATGAGCTCGCATTCCCCTTCGAGCTCGTGATTCTCGGTCTCGCGCGCCACGGCCAGGCAAGCGTCGAACCGGCATTTCGCCGCGGCGACGTCTCCCACATAGGCGTCGATCTGACCCAGGTGGAACTCGGCGATCGTTTCGTTGGTGCGGTCGCCCAGCTCCTGGAAGATCTTCGCGGCCTCCGATTCGACCTCGCGAGCACCGTCGGCGCCGCCGACACTCAGGCGCACTGCCGACAGCGTGGACAGCGTCGCGGCGATCTCGAGCGGCCTGCCGTCGCGTCTGCGTATTTCCAGGCAGCGCTCGAGCATTCGCTGCGCCTCGGCGTAGTCACTCTGGCTGTAGGCGAGGGACGCCCCCACGTACAGCGCGTGTCCGTGGATGAAATCGTTCGCCTGGACGGCGGGTAGCGCCAGCGCGGTCTGGACATATTTGCGCCCCTCGGTCGAATAGCCGCGCAGGATCCAGAACCACATCAGCGCCACCGCGAGCTTGACCGCGATGATCGGGTCGACGCCGCCGGCAAGCGCCAACGCGATCGCCGCGCGGACGTTGTCGAGCTCCGTCTCCAGGCGCTGGGTCCACTCGGCCTGGCCGGCGCCTTGCGATTCCTTGTTGGCCGTCTTCGCCATGGCGAAGAAATGGTCGCAGTGTGCGGCCCCGGTCGCCGCCTGCTCGCCGCGCGCGACCAGCTTCTCGCGCGAATAGTCGCGGATGGTCTCGAGCAGCCGGTAGCGCACCCCGTCTTCGGTCTCCTCGAGATTGACCAGCGACTTCTCCACCAGCGACGTGATCAGATCGAGGACGTCCATCGGATCGAGCGGATCGGCGCCGCAGATCGTCTCCGCAGCCTCCAGCCCGAAGCCGCCCGCAAACACCGACAACCGCGCCAGCAGCGCCTGCTCGTTCTCGTTCAAGAGGTCGTACGACCAGTCGACCAGCGCCCGCAGCGTCTGCTGGCGGGCCTGCAGCGTCCGGTCGCCACCGGTCAGGATCTTGTAGCGGTCGTTGAGCCGCTTGTTGATGTCGGCCACCGCCAGCGAGCGCACCCGCGCCGCCGCCAGCTCCAGCGCCAGCGGAATGCCTTCGAGCCGCGACACCAGCTCGGCGATCGCCGGAGCCTCCTTCTCGGTCAATGCGAAGGCGGGCTTGTGCAGCTTCGCGCGGTCGACAAACAACTGCACCGCGGTCGACTGCGACAGCGCCTCGAAGCTCGCGGAGCGCGACGGCAGCGGCAGCGGCTGCACGACGTAGGTCTGCTCGCCGGGCACCCGCAGCGCGATGCGGCTGGTCGTCAGCATGCGCACGTCGGGCGCCGCGCGCAGGATCGCGTTCGCCACCTCGGCGCTGGCGTCGATCACCTGCTCGCAGTTGTCGAGGATCAGCAGCAGCTTGCGCGACTTGAGGTGCGCGCACAGCGTCTGCAGCAGCGGCCGGCCCGGCTCCTCGCGCACGGAAAGCACCCGCGCGGTCTCGCTCGCGACCAGCGATCCGTCGAGGACCGCCTGCAGGTCGATGAACCAGACGCCGTCGGGATACAGGTCCATCACGTCGGCGCCGATCTGCAGCGACAGCCTCGTCTTGCCCAAGCCCCCCATGCCGAGCAGCGTCAGCAGCCGGGCGGTAGTCAGCATCTCCGCGACTTCGGCGCATTCGCGCTCGCGGCCGATGAACGAGGTCAGCTGCTGCGGCAGGTTGTTCGGCGTCGCTTCCAGCTCGCGCAACGCCGGGAAGCTCTGGTCGAGCCTCGGGTGGACGACCTGGAACACCGCCTCCGACGTCGACAGCCCCTTGAGCCGCACGCTGCCGAGGTCCAGCAGCGAGACCCCCTCCGGCAACTGCCCGCGCATCGCATCGGCCAGCGCCTGCGACACCAGGATCTGGCCGCCGTGCGCCGCACCCATGATCCGGGCCGTGCGGTTGATCGTCGTTCCGAAGTAATCGTTGTCGCGCGCGTGCACGGCCCCGGTGTGCAGGCCGCAGCGCACGCGCAGCGGCAGCCCCGCCGTCACGGCCGGATCGAGCAGGCCGACCTGGATGTCGATCACCGCCCCCAGGCCATCGGCGGGCGCCGGGAACGCGGCATAGATCCCGTCCCCCGTCGTCTTGACGATGTGGCCACCGGTGCGCTGGACCGCCTCGCGCAGCAGCGCGTCGTGCCCGGCCACGGCCTGCGCCATCTGCTCGGGATGCTCCTCCCACTTCGAGGTGCTCCCCTCGATGTCCGTGAAAAGGAAGGTCAGGACGGTGGTGGCTTCCTGCATGCGCCGAACTGCCGGTTGGGCAACGTGAATGGCGTACTTTAGCGCACCGGGGCGATGCGGATGCGGCGGTGGCCGTGCCGAATCTTCGACATCCGAGGCCGTAACAGCCGGCATCGGGGCGGCAGTCGCTTCCGCGACGCCGCCCGGCGCAGCGTCAGCACCCGGAAGCCGACTCTAGTGCGAACCGCGGGCAAGCCACGCGAGCGCAGCCCGGCGCTTCCGCTGAGCGAAACGGCGGACGTCCGCGCCGGTGAACAGGCGCGCGATCGCGGGGAGGCCTTCCAGCAGCGGCAGGTCGGTGACGATCGCCACACGATCGACGGCGCGATGATGGCTGCGGACGAAGCGCAGGTGCGCGAGCATCGCGTCGACGTCGTCCCAGCGCGGCAACGATTTCGCGTCGATCAGGATGCCGCGCAACTTGCCGTGATCCTCGATCCAGGGATCGACCGTCAGCGCGAGGGAGGCGAAGTCGGAGGCGTCGAGCCTCCCGCGCGGCGTCAGGATCACGACGCCG